>JAUNEN010000008.1:58366-74376 GCA_030525525.1 Erysipelotrichaceae bacterium | reverse complement strand
CACATGAGGCCATGCCTGAAGCAATTGCATGATGAACCGGTTTCAGAGAAAGCAAGTATGAAAGCAATGATTTGAGACATACAAAAATGAGATCCCGTTCTTCCTGCACAGAAGATTGGAATCTCATTTTTTCAGTGAGGATAACAGGACTTGAACCTGCACGCACGAGGCATCAGATCCTAAAACTCCGGAGTGCGTAAGATCAGTGCCTGAAATAACCTTTTGAATCATGAATGCCGTTATACATTGATCTTTTGCAATGTCATCAGTTGACACCGCGTAAGATTTTTCTGGCTTAGGCACGTAAGATTATCACACGCTGAAAAATAAGATGTTGCAGATAAAATGCTAATCCTTCCAGCGGCGGAACTTTGTCTGCTTATACACTGCAGGTGTCATACCGGTCTCTTCTTTGAAGACTTTGATGAAATGCGAAACAGAGGAGAAGTCAAAGTATTCGGCAATCTCGGTAATGCTGTAATCATAATATTGCAGAAGAGATTCTGATGCTTCGACTCTCCTTTTTCTGATATACCGTGAAATTGTCATTTTCATTTCTTTTGCAAACAGGGCGGAAAGATAGTTCGGTGTGACATCTGCCTCTTCGGCAATGTCATTCAGCCGGATCGTGCTGTGCAGATGCCGGTCAACATAATCAATTGTCCTTAATACAGGACGGGAAAAGGTATTTTCGTTCTGAAGTGACGAAGTGCGCTCGAGATATGCTTTTACCATTTCATCATGGATCAGAAAGATTTCCTCTTTTGAAGATGCTGTATCTGCGCGCTGGATATAAAGATCGGAAATGTTATAGGCGGTTTCCGAATCAACGCCGCTGTCCATGGCAAATCTGCAGCAGAGCGTTGTGGAGGCCACAAACATGTATTTCCAATTGCGAAGAGGATCTTTGGATAAGATACCCTCAAGCGCGCCGCGGAACATCTTTCTGCATTCTTTGATTGCTCGTCTATCACCGTTTTTCAAAAGGGTATACTGCAGCATTTCTTCATCATAAGTTGAATGATGTATATCGTTCTCACGATTTGTGAAGAATGTTTTCTGAAGTGCCTGATCAATAGATGTTTTCATGGTATTTACTCCGGTCTTGTTATTATGAGTATATCGGACAAACAGAAATCAGTAAATATATGATATAAATCAGAAAAATATGATATCTGTGTCCCTGCGATTCTTTTATTATGACGTCGCAGCCTGAAATACGTTCTTCATCCCGGAAAGAGATTGCAGAACAGTATCGTGACGACACGGCTGAAGGACAGGAGGATCAGGATGGATATTCTTAAAACGGTCATGCCGGTCATTGTTATGCTGGCACTCGGCAAGATGTTTGCTTTAAAGAAGGTTATTTCGGCAGAAACAGTCAGCGGGATCAAGGGACTAATTTCCGGGATCCTTCTCCCGGTGGTTATTTTCAACGCATTGCTGACCATGCAGTTTAGCATGCGCAGTCTGTCACTTTCCCTGCTTGTTTACGTGCTGTATACTATTGCGCTGTTTGCGGTGCTGAAATTCATTTCTCCGAAACTTAAATACAGGATGTCAGGTTTTCTCATGCTTGGCGCCGAAGGGGGAATGATGGGCTATGCGCTGTATACCAGTCTGTTTGGAAGTGAAGCACTTTCCACACTCATGGAAGTAGACCTTGGCAATATCCTGTTTGCCTTTACGTTCTTTATTGTTCTGATCAAGATGGCTAATTCAGAGGAATCAGATACAAAGAAAGTCATTATAGATTCTTTAAAAACACCTTTGGTAAGTGTTGTGGCGATTGCGCTGATGCTGAATGTGACGGGAATAGGTAAATGGCTGATGGCCTCACAGATTGGTTCCCTGTATACCGCAGTCGTAAACATGGTTACTTCACCTGTCAGCGCACTGATCCTGATGTCTGTCGGATATGAGCTTGAACTGGATCCGTCTTTGTTAAAGGATGTCGGCAGAGTCAGTATCATACGTCTTGTGATCAATGCATTCATTACTCTTGTTCTTTTAACAGCCGGCCGTTCCCTGATCATTTCGGATCAGCTCAGGGCAGCTGTGCTGCTGTACGCGATTCTGCCTCCGCAGTTCATTACGCCAATCTTTATTAAAAACACAAAGGAAAGCTCTTTCGCGGCGACTGTCTTATCTTTCTATACACTCATCACGATTGTCGGCTTTGTCATTCTGGCTGCTGCAGTATAGCTGAAAAACATTTGCATAACGGAAAAACAGATTCGGCGGTTCAGGGAACCAATGAATCTGTTTTACTGCAAAATGATAGTAAATATATTATGTAAAACGTATATTTATGGTATTAATGCAATCCCCGGATCAATAGAATGAAACCGTAAAGAAAAGAGGAAATGACATGAAAACAGAAGGGTTTCTCAGATATGGAATGATGGACGGACTGTTCTACGCATGGTGCGCATCCTTTACGGGATTCATTACATCCTATTTCCTGGCATGCGGTTTAAGTGCTTCGAAACTGAGCACAATGCTGGCTGTATATATGATTACATGCTTTGCGGGTGCTCTGTTCTGGGGAGGTGTCTGCGATAAGCTGAAGACAAACAGAAAGGTGTTCATCGCTTCCTTTACGGCGGTGATTCTGATTGCCGGAATCATTACAGTCATCACACCGCACAATGTGAATCTGGCGATCGTGCTCTATCCAGTCATGGGATTCATGCTGTCGTCACTGGGATCCAATCTGGATGCCTGGATGCTGAGAAGCTTCCATAAAGACGGAACACTCTATGGCAAAGCAAGGGCGATCGGCTCACTGGGATATTCTGTGACTGCTCTTGCGGCAGGCATGATCATCAATACATTCGGCTACAGTATGATCCAGCCGCTGCAGATCGTTACTGGCGTTCTGACTCTCCTCATGGCATTCTTCCTGAAAGAACTGCCGTTTGAAGAAACAGCTCAGAAAAAAACAGCAAAGGGCAGCCCGAGGCTTCTGCTCAGAAGTCCTCTGTATGTGATTCTGATCGTCCTGCTGTTCCTTGGCGGTCTGGCTGTTTCACCTGTCAACAACATGAAGACGGTCTTCATTCAGAATGTCGGCGGCGATGTCTCAATGCTTGGTTTAGACAGCTTTATCGGCGTCACGCTGCAGGCGGTCCTGATCTTTGTCTCAGGCAGATTCACCAGGATCCCTGTCAAAGTCAGACTGCTGATCATGTCCTCCGCATTATTGGCAGATATGATGCTGATCTATTTTGCGGTCTCTCCGTTTATGATCATTCTCGGCTCCATCTTCTGGAATATCTCATTCTCGGTGATGCTGCCGACACAGCGGGAGATCGTTGAAAAGCATATCGATCCTTCTGTCAGAAACATTGCCCATAATGTCGCTGACGCCGCATACAACAACTTCTCAGCAATCATCGCACTTTCCTACAGCGGTATCCTGATCGATCAGTTCGGCGTCAGAATGATTGCCTTTGCCGGTATTCTCATCATGCTGACAGCTGTGGCAATAGAAACATCAATGCTGGTGAAAAAAGAAAACAGTAAAAACAATGTATACACAGGAAACACAATTATGGTTTCCGGTCAGGAAGGATAAAAGAATATGAAAGAAATTGAAAAACTCGACGCAGGTCTTCCATACGATTTCTGGGACAGTGAAGTCAATGCCAGAAGAAAACGCGCAATCACTCTTACAAGAAAACTGAATGCGATGGATCCCAATGATGAAGCTGCCAAGGTTCCGGTGATTCGGGAACTGTTCGGCTCCGTCGGAAGCGATCCCTGTGTCGATCCGGTATTCAACTGTGACAACGGATTGAATATTCATGTCGGCGATGAGTTCATTGCCAACTATGGCGTGACGATCCTTGACATTGCGCCCGTTCATATCGGAGATCATGCCATGCTGGGACCGGGATCCAAGATCATAACAGTAGGCCATCCGCTTTCCCCAAAGGAAAGAAGAAAGCATATCGGCATTGCAAAGCCTGTAACGATTGGAAATGACTTCTGGATGGGTGCCGGAGCGATCGTTCTTCCTGGTATCACAATCGGCAACAATGTTGTTGTGGCAGCCGGTGCAGTGGTCACAAAAGATGTGCCTGACAACTGTGTCGTCGCAGGTGTGCCGGCAAAAGTGATCAAAGAGATCACCGATGAAACAGATCAGATCTGCTGAATAACATACTCATCTCACCTGTGCTCCAAATCTTGTTTTTGAAATTCTGCCGTTTTTTGAAAATTCAGATTGGATGAAAGGTCCAGAACATACGAAAAATGAGATCCCAGTCTCTTTACTCAGAAGCCCGGAATCTCATATTTTCCCATAAACAGTGAGGATAACAGGGCTCGAACCTGCACGGGTCACCCCATCGGATCCTAAATCCGATGCGTCTGCCAATTCCGCCATATCCCCATTTGAAGCGCGTATATTCCTAAAACTGCTGAGTGCGTAAGATCAGTGTCTGAAATAATCTTTTGAATCATGAATACCGGTTGCTATTGATCTTATGCGATGTCATCGTCTGTCACCGCATAAGATCTTTTTGGTTTCGGCACGTGAGATTATAGCATGGATAGTGCGATTGTCCCTATTGCTTATCGGAGAGAAAATCGCTATAGATATTCTGACTTAGTTGAAAATTGAGATATCTGTCTTGCGTAATGATCCGGAAAACAGCAAACAAGAATCTGCCAGACTTTGATCAACATTATCGATAGTTGAATTCATCTTCTGTTAAAATGTATTAAGAATAGTAATACCTGTTCACATAGAGGAGCGCTATTGTGGAAAGTGAAAGAATACAGTGCTGGATATACAGAGATCAGTCAATACAGGAAAACCTGTCCCGGGATGTAGTAATCATATATAACCTGGAAAACAGCCTTTCAGTAACCGTGAACGGAAAAACAAGCTGTCTGAAAGAGAATGATGTTATTGTCATAAACATGAACAGCAATTATGTATGTGACTGTTCAGACGGTCTGTATGTCAAATATGCATTAAATGCTGTTGATCTGAAATCCTGTCTGTCGGGAAAAAAATACACTTTTGTATGTGATTCATCCTTGGAACTGAATGAAAACTATAATGGTTTACGAAAGGTTCTGTCAGAAATACTGATCGTCAAATATTATAAGCATAAGTTCGGTCAAATCAAACTCAGGCAGCTTTTCTATGATCTAATACTTTATCTGTTAAGGGATTTTGCGGTGGAACAGCTGGAACTGGAAAACAGCGAAAAAGATGAACTGGAGCAATTCGTTGAGAATCATTATTTTGAAGATCTGAGTCTTCAGGAAATCAGTGCCGCCTTCAATATGTCTGGGCAGTATTTCAGCAAGTATTTCAAGAAACATGTCGGCGTACAGTATCTGAAATATCTGACAGAGGTCCGGCTTAATCATGCGTTGAATGATGTATTGTATACAAACAAGCGGTTTCTGGCAATTGCCATGGATAACGGTTTTCCGAATATCAGTGCCTTTAATCATTATTTCAAAGAAAAATATGGTGTGTCCCCCAAGTCGTACAGAGAGAAAAATGCATTTCAAAGTCAGAACGGTCATGAGAATTCCGCGGAATTGGCTGAGGCAATTGAACATTTAAGAGTCCGGCCTGAAACATGTGAAAATGTTATTTCTCTGGAGGTGGATGCACGTGAAAAAAAGAAGTATATATCCTTCTGGAACAAGGTTGTCAATTTCGGTGAATCCAGACAGCTGGATGAAGCACGCATACTGAATCAGCTGAAAGAGGTGCAGAATCAGCTGAAGTTTGAATTTATCCGTATCACTCTCGAAAAGCATACGGTCAATATTAATGGAGATTACAATCTCGTCAAAGAAATAAGCCGGTTTGATGAACTGTATCGTCTGGGTTTCAAGATCTGGCTCACAGCGGACTACAGAGATATCGACGATATTGACGGTTTCTGCAGTTATCTGAAAGCCTTCCTGTCGTATATGACACGGCAATGGAATATTCACAGGGTCAGGGAATGGTATTTTGAGCTGACATATAATACTGTTTTTGATCAGGATAAAGGTGACAGCTATTATGAATATATCCGGAAAATCCTGGATGTGCTGCGGTTCTATGGATGTGAAAAGAACTTTGTCATAGGCGGTATGGCGCTGGGAAACAGGAAAGGGATCCGCAATCTGTACCATTATCTCGAGACTAATGATCTGACGTTTGTGAATCAGTCTTTTGTGGCGGAGCCCTACATCTATTACGAAGATGAAAACGGAATGAAAATGATCCGGCCGACACAGGAAAATGATATTCATAATGATCTGCTGACCCTGAAACAGACGGATAACTATTTCAGAGACATCGTTAAAAATGTATTTGTTGTATCCTGGAGGGAAAATCTTCAGCAATACAATATTCTCAATGATTCCTGTTATAAAGGTGCTCTGATGGTAAAGAAATTCCTTGAGTGTTTCGGCCAGGTGGATTCGCTTTCTCCCGGTATACTGCTGGATTCAATGTATGATTCCATTCATCAGACCGATCTGATGATCGGAGGCGATGGACTGGTGACTTATCATGGAATCAGAAAACCTTCGTTTTTTGCATACCAGTTCATGAATACTGTCGGCAACTGGTATCTGAACCGGAATGACAACATCGCGGTATTTACCAATGATTACGGCAATTACCATGTGATTGCACATAACTGCAAGAGCCTTGGATACAGGTATTACATGGAAGAAAACAATCTGGATTTGAAAAATCTGAACAGTTACTTTGAAAACGAAGACCCGCTGGAGGTGAGAATACGAATCGATCATGTTGAAAACGGCCTTTATGAGATAAAGACCAGGTCTATTTCTTCAAAAGGCGGGAGTGTACAGGATGAGATGGAGCGCATGAAGCCCGGAGAGGTATCCTTCATTCATCCGCATGACATTGAATTTCTGGAGAGTGTTTCCATCCCGCATATCAGTCTGAAAGAAGTCACTGTTGACTGCGGTGTTCTGGATGTGAGTGTCATTCTGGAACCGAATGAGTTTGTTATGATACATATTATTCATGAAAACTGAGACAAAAACGATATTTTGGATAAAATATCGTTTTTTTAATGCTTTCTTATTCTTTTTGAGTGTCAAAAGGCTAAAAATCAGCCAAATAATATCCGTTATTTAACAGATTAAAAACAGGTCGGCGGCTACCATATAGATGATCAGAAAAGGTCAGCGGTCCCAAACGTGAAAAGGAGGAAAAATGGCGGTATTTGAAGTGAATTTTCATTCAGAGTCACTGGGCAGAACCGTACCGATGTATGTGATCCTGCCGACTGACAAAACCTATTTTCCGGGAATGCCGAGAAGAGAAGAAGGAAAGCCGTATAAAACGCTTTATCTTCTGCATGGTGTGATCGGAAATTACACAGACTGGCTGTACAGCACCAGAATCAAGAAGTATGCCGAAGACAGAGATCTCTGTGTTGTCATGCCATCCGGTGACAACAGTATGTATCTGGATCAGGGGGTCGATTTTTATGGGGAGTTCGTCGGAAAAGAGATTGTGGAATTCACAAGAAAAACATTCCCGCTGTCCCGCAAAAGAGAAGATACCTACATCGGCGGTCTTTCCATGGGCGGATTCGGCGCGATGAGGAACGGACTTAAGTACCACGAAACATTCGGAGCGATCATTTCGCTCTCTGGTGCGTATGTATTGGATGAAGAAACGCTGATCGAAGTTGAAAACCCGATGTTTGCAGGAGAGACGACAACTTATAAGAAGCGTGTTTACGGAGATGATCTGGAAGCTGCTCTGATCAGCGACAGAAACCCGAAATATCTTATTGAAACACTGTCGCGGAGTAATGTTGATTTCCCTGAGATTTACATGGCATGCGGCACAGAAGATTTCCTGCTTGAGAAAAACAGGAGAATTGATCAGCTTCTTACAGACTGCGGAGTAAATCACACATTTGTGACCGGCCCGGGTTCGCATGAATGGGATTTCTGGGACAACTATATCCTGAAAGCTCTGGAATGGCTTCCGCTTGAAAGCGGCGCAGCCGGAAAGAGCAGTGAAAACATTGGCAAATAATAACTGAATAAAGACGACATAAAGAAAGGAGTAAAGATGGGATTTCCAAAAGATTTTCTCTGGGGTGCTGCTACAGCAGCAAACCAGTATGAAGGAGGATATCTGTCCGGCGGCAAAGGTCTTTCTGTACAGGATACTGTGACAGGCGGAGATGGTATTCACGGCATTCCGAGATACATTTCCGTCAGATACGCCGATGGCACGACAGGTATGCTGAAGCTCGGAATGGGATGCGAACTCCCTGCCGGCGCGGTTGCGTATGTGGATGAGAAACAGTACTATCCGTCACATGTTGCGACTGATTTCTATCATCACTGGAAAGAGGATATCGCGCTTTTCGGGGAGATGGGACTGAAGTCATTCAGATTATCCATTAACTGGACACGCATATTCCCGAACGGCGATGAGGAGGAACCGAACGAGGAAGGCCTGCGCTTCTATGATCAGGTCTTTGATGAATGTCATAAATACGGGATCGAACCGCTGGTATCAATGAATCACTTTGACTGCCCGCTGCACCTTGCGTCGGAATATGACGGCTGGGCAAGCAGAAAAGTCGTGGATTTCTTCCTGAAATATGCTGAAACGATCCTCACCCGTTATAAAGGCAAGGTCAGATACTGGATTACATTCAATGAAGTGAACTTCCTGAGAAGCTATCACATGATTGGAATCACGGAAACAGAATCGAATCCCCAGAAGCTTGCGCAGGCGATCTATCACATTCTGCTTGCCAGTGCAAAAACTGTCAGACTTGCGCATGAGATCGATGCAGACAACAGGATGGGCATGATGTTTGCTTATCTGCTGTCCTATGCCAACACATGCAATCCGGATGATGTCCTGGCTGAACTGGATTTCTCAAGGGATATCAAGGATTTCTACCTGGATGTTCACTGCCGCGGATACTATCCGAATTATAAGCTGAAGGAATTCGAACGTAAGGGTATCAGGCTGGTAAAAGAAGAGGGTGACGATCAGGCGCTGCGTGATGGCACCGTGGATTACATTGCATTCTCATACTACAACTCAAGCGTGATCAGCAGCGCACCGGTCGGTGAGGAAGCGGGCGGAAATCATTTCGGCGGTGTTAAAAATCCATATCTGGAATCCAGCGAGTGGAGCTGGGGCATTGATCCCAAGGGAATGCGCATTGCATTGAATAAGTTGTGGGATAAATACCAGAAACCGCTGATGATCGTTGAAAACGGTCTTGGAGCCAAAGACCGTGTTGAGGAAGACGGTTCCATTCATGACGATTACCGGATTGACTTCCTGAGAAAGCATATCCGGGAAATGGAAAAAGCGATTTCACTGGATGGCGTTGAGCTCTGGGGCTATCAGGTCTGGAGTGCAATCGATATCGTCAGCGCAGGAACCGGTGAAATGCGCAAACGTTACGGGTTTATCTATGTCGACAAGGACGATGATGGAAACGGAACCCTGGAACGTACACGAAAAGATTCTTTCTACTGGTATAAAAAAGTAATTGCCTCAAATGGTGAAGATTTAGATTAAAAGGAGAATAAACATGGACAAATTACAAAATGCTTTAGAAGCCATTATGAATCCTCTTGCCAAGAAAATCAGCGAGAGCAAAATCATTTCCGCGATCATGTCCGGTATGATGACCACTCTGGTCATCACGATGGGTGTGGCAATCATCTCGATCCTGTCAGCCATTCCGTTTGAACCCTGGCAGAATTTCCTGACTTCTACAGGTCTTGGCGCACAGATGAACGATGTCGTCTCAGCAACCACAAGCCTGATGGCAATTTACATCGCTCCCGCAGTTGCTTACAAATATGCAAAAGGTGAAGGCGAAAACGCTCTGAACGCAGCGCTTATTTCGCTGGCAGCATTCATCATCCTGATGCCTCAGCATGTGACAGTCGGCGAACAGACAGTCGGCGCACTCCAGTCGGGTTACTTAGGTTCACAGGGTATCTTCGTTGCAATGATCACAGGTGTTGTGATCGGTATGGCGTACAGCGCACTGATGAAGAAAAACATCAAGATGAAGCTGCCTGCATCCGTTCCGCCGATGGTTTCCGATTCCCTGAGCCCGATCTTTGTATCAATGATTATTTTCACCAGTATTCTGGCATTCCGCTATATCGTTTCTTTCACATCTTATGGCAATATCTTCGACCTGCTGTATTCACTCATCACCAAGCCGTTCCTGAACTTCGCCGCAACACCGTGGACAATCGTCTTATTCCAGACATTCCTGAATCTTGCGTGGTTCTTCGGTATCCATCCGGCACCGATGCTTGGCATCCTGTTCCCGATTTTATTACAGCTGAATACTCAGAATATCGAAATGTATATGGCTGGCACTCCGGCTTCTGCATTACCGTATCTTAATGTCCTGCTGATCGGCTCATTCTGCTATCTTGGCGGTCAGGGCAATACAGTATCCCTGGCATGCCTGCTGTGCAAGGCAAAGTCTGAAAAATTCAAGGCGATGGGCAAGATCTCCTTACTCCCCAATATCTTCAATATCAATGAGCCGATCATCTTCGGTCTGCCGGTTCTGCTGAACCCTTACTTCCTGATCCCCATGATCCTGACACCGCTGGTCGGCGGTATCTATGGCCTGTTCGCCCTGAATGTCCTGGGTGCAGGTGCTGCAGCAAACCCCGTCGTTGCACTGAGCATCCCGTGGGTCGTTCCTTCCGTAATCTCTGCATTCCTGATGGGCGGCTTCCGCTTCTTCCTCGCAATCGTCGGTGCATTCTTCATCCATATGTTATGCTGGTATCCGTTCTTCAAGATGGCTGACAAAAAGGAATACGAAGAAGAACAGCAGAGACTTCAGGAAACAGCGTAAATCCGGATATTGCGGATTTTGCAGACATATCATTTCATTCTGATACATGCATAATCACCGGCTTTCACGCTGGTGATTATGTTTAATAAGATGAAACAGACAGTGCCGGAGAATGACCGGTATATCATCACCCTGCACGGCTGAAAGATTTCCTGAATCTCATACATATGATATTCTTCAGTTAAGAAGACACCCTCTTTTCACAGGCTGAAAAAAGCTGTGCGGAAAAGAACAGCTTCAGGTATTCAGGATATTCCTGACCGGCAGTATTAACATAGAGACAGAACAGAAAGATAAAGGTGCTTGTATGACATCAGAATTATCGAATGATTTTCTCTGGGGTGCGGCGACAGCTGCAAACCAGATAGAAGGTGCCTACAATGAAGACGGCAAAGGATTAAGTGTTATAGATGTGCAGGCATGCGGTCCTCACGGCAGAGAAGAAACAGATGGCGTCATAGAAGGAAAACTGTATACATCTCATATTGCGTCTGATTTTTACCATCGCTACAAGGAAGATATTGCACTGATGGGCGAAATGGGTCTTAAAGCCTACCGCATGTCAATTGCCTGGACACGTATTTATCCTTCAGGCAGAGAAGATGAGCCAAATGAGAAAGGCCTGAAATTCTATGATGACGTTTTTGCAGAACTCAGAAAGTATCATATAGAACCGATTGTGACCATCTCCCATTATGAACCTCCCTTTGCCCTGGCACAGGAAGGCGGATGGTCAGACAGAAAGATGATCAGCTGTTATTTGAAATACTGCAGAACCCTTTTTGAAAGATATAAAGACACTGTACGTTACTGGATGACTTTCAATGAAATCAACTGCGCAGCTGTCCCGTTTGGCATTATGACTGCCTGCGGCGTCAATCTTTCGATCAGGGATCCGAAAAATACAGAACAGCTGAGATTCCAGTGCCTGCATCATCAGTTTGTCGCCAGCGCATTGGCTGTGAAAATGGGGCATGAGATCAATCCGGATTTCCGAATCGGCTGCATGACAGCTGTTATGCTGAATTATCCTCTGACATGCCATCCGGATGATATCCTCCTGCAGCAGCAGACGGACCAGGAGAAGAATACATTCTGCGGCGACGTCATGGTCCGGGGAAAATATCCGAACTATATGAATCGTTTCTTCAGAAAGCATAAAATTTCCATCGTCAAAGAAGAACATGATGACGAAATTCTGCAGGCCGGAACAGTCGATTTCGTTGCGATCAGTTACTATATGTCCAACTGTATCGGTCATGACCGGAGCGCGGCAGTATCCAGCGGCAATCTGCTGTCCGGACTGAAGAATCCTTATCTGAAGGAAAGCGACTTCGGCTGGCAGATCGATCCTGCAGGATTGCGCTATGTCCTGAATCAGTTCTATGACCGCTGGCAGCTTCCGATCATGATCGTTGAAAACGGTCTGGGAGCCTATGATACCCTGACGGAAGACAAGAAGATCCATGATGAGTATCGTATTGAGTATTTAAGGCAGCATATTCAGGCACTGAAAGACTCAGTGATCGAAGACGGCGTTGACGTCATCGGCTATATGCCCTGGTCGGCGATCGATCTTATTGCCTTATCAACCGGCAATATCGAAAAACGTTACGGGTTTATCTATGTTGATGTCAATAATCAGCAGGAAGGAACGTACGAACGTTACAGAAAGGACAGTTTCTACTGGTATAAGAAAGTCATAGAGACCAACGGAGAAATTCTTTAAAAATCATGATCAGGAGACAAGAAATAAATGAAAATTATAGCGTTTGATGTAGGCGGAACATTTATCAAATGGGCATTGCTCGATGATTTCAGGATATTGGAAAAAGGAAAAGTTCCGACTCCGAAAACCTGCTTTGAGGATTATCTGAAGGCATTGCAGGGTGTTGTCGGAAAGTTTGAGGATATAAAAGGCCTGGCATTTTCTCTGCCGGGTACGATCGACAAAAAAACCGGTCTGATCATCCAGGGCGGTGCGCTGGAATATAATCATGGCCGCGAATACAAAAAAGAGACGGAAGCTTATTTTCATCTGCCCGTTACCCTTGAAAACGATTCAAAGTGCGCTGCGGTATGCGAACAGGAAATGGGTGCGCTGAAAGGAGTTGAAAACGGTGCTGTCATCGTTCTTGGCACAGGATTGGGATGCACCTTTATCCTGAACGGTCAGGTCTATGACGGGACCTATAACAGAGCCGGAGAAATATCTATCCTGCTGGAAGGGGATTTCCTCAGAGAAGGATTCGGTGCACTGCTGGCACCAAAGTGTTCTTCGGTTTCCATGGTTGATATTGCGAAAAAAACGCTTGGTGACGATACACTTGACGGTGTACGGTTCATGGAACTGGCAGCGCAGGGTGATATAAAAGCCAATGAAGTGCTGGATGGATGCTTAAAGGTTCTGGCCAAGGCAATCTTCAATATTCAGATCATCAATGATCTGGAGAGGATCGTGATCGGCGGCGGCATCAGTGATAACGAACTGTATATGAGCAGACTGAAGGAAACCCTGACAGGATACTATGAAGCTTTCCCGTTCCCGATTCCCCGGGCACAGATCTATAAAGCACAGGGTGGCAATGATGCAAATATCATGGGTGCTGCAATAACTTTCTTTAAAGCAATGAATCACAGTCCGATGCCTCAGCTTTGATGAACTGAAAACTATAGAAAAATGAGATTCCAGTCTCCTTACTCAGAAGCCCGGAATCTCATTTTTGCCCTTAAACAGTGAGGATAACAGGACTTGAACCTGCACGCACGAGGCATCAGATCCTAAATCTGACGTGTCTGCCAATTCCACCATATCCCCGTATGTGAAGCATAGTTATATTAACAGAGGAAAGCATCTTTTGAAAGAGCAGCTGAATCATCCTGCAGAAAATTATGATGGGTGATTTATTCTGTTTGCACGGGATTGATCCGTACGGTAGAATACTGTTGCTGTTTGTGTCATTTCTGACACGGCGAAGAAAGGGAAAAAATGAAAAAGTATTTCAAAATGCTCACTGCAGCCGCATTGGCTCTTTCAATGGCGGCTTGTACCGGCGGCGGTTCTGCTGAAGGCGGCGCTTCCGGAACATTCACAGGTGAAGCGACAGGTCAGGGCGGTCCGTCCAATCCTGTCAAAGTAACACTTACACTTGAAAACGGCGAGATCAAGGATGTGCAGGCGGAAGGTCCCGGCGAAACAGCCGGAATCGGTTCCAAGGCAATCGAGTCCATGCCCGGTGCAATCGTTGCGTCCAACTCACTGGATGTCGATATGGTTGCCGGTGCGACTGTAACTTCCACAGCGATTATCGAAGCCGCAACTGCTGCTCTTGCTGAAGCAGGCCTCAAGCCTGAAGATCTGAAAAAGAAGGAAGGCGGCGAAGCTGCAAAGGCTGAAGATGTCACAAAAGATGTTGATGTCGTTGTCATCGGTGCAGGCGGGGCAGGTATGATCGCCGCGATCACTGCAGCCGATGAAGGCAAGAGCGTTGTGATTCTTGAAAGCACAGGCATGAGCGGCGGAAACTCCGTACGTTCAACCGGCGGTATGAATGCCGGCAAGACCGTTTTCCAGGATGAAAATGAATTCGGTGAAAACGCAGGCGTTGAAGCAAAACTGAAGACTGCTGAATCCTACAGCGGTGAAAATGCAGACGTTGTAAAGGAACTGGCTTCCAAGGTTGCTGAACAATGGGCTGCATATCAGGCAAAGCCGGAAGGCTACTTCGATTCTGTTGAGCTGTTTGAACTTGATACAATGATCGGCGGCAGCGGACTCAATGATATCGAGCTTGTCAGAACACTTGCTGAAAATTCAGCAGACGCAATCGACTGGCTGGATGAACATGGTGCAACTCTTCACAATGTATCTTCATTCGGCGGTGCTTCCGTCAAGCGTATCCACCGTCCGGTCAACGATGAGGGTAAAGTTGTATCAGTCGGCGCATATGTCATTCCGATTCTTGAAAAGAATGTCAATGACCGCGGAATTGAAATTTTCTTCTCCACAACCGCAAAGAAAATCCTGATGAACGAAGGCAAGGCAGTCGGTGTAGTCGCAGAAGGTGCATCAGGTGAAAAGGTGACAGTCAATGCAAAATCCGTTGTCATTGCAACAGGTGGCTTCGGTGCAAACAACGATATGATCAAAGAGCTCAATCCTGCTCTTGACGGATATATCACAACAAACGCTCCCGGCATTCTCGGCCAGGGTATCACAATGGGTCAGGAAGTCGGTGCAGATACAGTCGACATGGATCAGATCCAGCTCCATCCGACCGTACATGTTGCGGATGACGGTTCAGCAAATCTGATTACTGAAGGTTTACGCGGTGATGGTGCCATTCTCGTCAATGCGGAAGGCAAGCGCTTCTTTGATGAAGTTTCCACACGTGACAAAGTTTCCGATGCTGAAAATCATCAGACCGGCGGCTATGCATGGCTGATCGTTGACCAGGAAATGTATGACGCTTCTGCAGTCATCCAGGGCTATGTATCCAAAGGCTGGACAGTCACAGGCGATTCTCCTGAAGCACTGGCCAAGGAAATGGGTGTCGATGGGGCAGCTCTTGCGGAAACAATCTCCACATGGAACGGATATGTTGAAGCAAAGAATGACCCTGACTTCGGCCGTACATCTTTCGCAAGTCCTCTGGAAGGAACACTGTATGCACTGACCGTGCAGCCGGGTGTTCATCACACCATGGGCGGTCTGAAGATCAATACAGCTGCTGAAGTTATTTCAACAGAAGGCGAAGTGATTCCGGGTCTGTTTGCGGCAGGTGAAGTCACCGGCGGCGTGCACGGCTCCAACCGCCTTGGCGGAAACGCTGTTGCAGACTTCACAGTCTTCGGCCTGATCGCAGGCAAGAGCGCAGCTGAGTACGCAAAATAATCCATGATGATCCAAACCTGTCCGGAATAAACGGGCAGGTTTTTTCTGATATCAGGATACTGAAAATACGATTGAGCGATGCATACAAAAACCGGTGCAGCCTGAACGGTTACACCGGTTATATACTTGTCAGAGCTGATGAATGCCGCTTCAATTTCATGCGAAGCGTTTTTTATTTCAGCAGACCCAGTTGAGATAGTAGGGGAATTCCTTGAGCCACCAGGGCCAGT
>JAUNEN010000008.1:0-58266 GCA_030525525.1 Erysipelotrichaceae bacterium | reverse complement strand
TTTCAGCAGACCCAGTTGAGATAGTAGGGGAATTCCTTGAGCCACCAGGGCCAGTCATGAGCGACATCATCACCCCAGAATTCAATGTGAGCAGGGATGTTCTTGTAGCCGAAGAGTTCCTGCAGTCTTGCCGAATCCTCCTGCATCGGATGTTCCCAGGCGCCGCGTCCGCAGACAACGATGATTTCGCGGTTGCGGTACATTTCAACATAAGGGTGGTCGTAAGGCATTCCTTCGATATAATCCACCGGAGAGTTTGCATAGACCAGATCATCCATGTAGTCGGGGAAGAACAGTCTTGCATTGTAGGCACCGCTCATGGCAATGCAGCCGGCGAAGATATCGGGTCTTCTCAGCAGGAAGTTCAGAGCGTGTGTGCCGCCCATGGAACATCCGGCTGTCAGGATACCGTCGGCGTAATGGCCGCCGTTGGCATTTGCGTTGATGTCGAAGATTCTCGGGCAGAGTTCATTGCAGATGTAGCGGTAATAAGCTTCCTGCTGTTCAATGCGGTTGCGGTTGTCCCAGTCATAGACTCTGCTCCAGGAATTCTGGTCATTGGAATCGCAGCAGAAGAGCTGGATTCTTCCCTGATCAATAAACTCTCTGGCAGCTTCCACCATTCCTCTGTCTTCGAAATCGAAGAATCTGCCGTCCTGGCAGGGGAATACAAGCATCGGTCTGCCGGCATGTCCGTAGACCTTGTATTCCATATCCCGGCCGAGGCTCGGGCTGTATTCTTTGTAGTATTCAGTTTTCATTCAGTTTCTTTCTCCAGAACAAATTTGATAAATTCACGGCACTCTTCATCCTTTTCAAAGCGGGCAACATAGAATTCATTTCCCATTGCCTCTGCAAGCAGATCCGGCATGCGGTCATGGATACAGATGTTTCTGCCGTATCTTGAGAAGATTGACGCTGCGTTATTTGCGTAAACCAGACCGTCTCTTCTTGCACAATAGACACAGGAATAAGGTCTGTCTGTCTTATAGACAATGTCGTTGTACATCGCCATTCTTGCATAGATTGCATAGACATTGATGTTGTTGGCGAAGTTCATCATGTCGGGAGTATATCCTCCGGGCGGACGCATGTTGACTTCAAGACCGACAAGATCACCCTTTTTGCCGAGTCCCTCCTTGTCTTCGGTAAGACGGAAGTATTCGGTATGGAAGAAACGGCCGCGGATATTGAATGCCTTGATGACTGCCGAACCGTACTGATCCAGATCTTCAGGAATCACTCTTTCACTCCAGTAGTAACATTCACCCTTGGAGTTGACGATTTCCATGATCGGCTCCGGGAATGTATGGCTTGTCTTGAAGATAATGTTGTTGTCCTGATCGGTGATGCCGTCAAAGGAAACGATATATCCGGGAACGAATTCTTCCATGATATACTGCGTCGGCAGATCCTTTGTGTAGAAATCAGCGAGTTCTTCATCATTGGTGATTTTCCATGTTGCATTTGCACCGACGCCGTCATCCGGTTTGACGATGACCGGATAGCCGACTTCCTCGATGAATTTCTTTCCTTCTTCAAGAGTTGTTGTCAGATGGTATCTGGCAACCGGCACGCCTGCCTGATGGTAGTATGCTTTCATGTTGGATTTTCTCTTGAAGCGCATGACGTCTTCAGAGTTGTCGCCGCTCTTGATGTTGAAATCTGTACGCAGTCTGGCATCCTGTTCGAGCCAGAACTCGTTGTTGGACTCCAGCCAGTCGATCTTACCGTGCTTATGTGCAAACCATGCCACTGCACGGTACATCTGATCGTAATCCATCATGGAGTCAACGCGGTAGTATTCGGTACACGCGTCCTTCATTTCCTGAGAAAGTGATTCCCAGCTGTCTTCGCCGATGCATAATGAAGTTCCGCCGAGCTCTTTCCAGGCTTTCGGGAACTGGTAATATGTCTTCGGGAATGTCGGTGATATGAATACAAAGTTTTTTCCCATGGTCATACCCATCCTTTTTTTATGATTTACTATTTTAGCATAATGATTCCGGATCGCATATAAAAAGACAACGCGTGCATTTTCCGCCGCAGCGTGCTTATAATGGAGAGGTAAAACATTGATGAAAGGAGCAGAAAATGTCCAGGCTTGAAGATGACAGAAGGCAGATCGATGAGATTGATGCTGAGCTGGCCGCACTTTTTGAAAGAAGATTTGCAGTGGTCAGGGATATCATCGAATACAAAATCGAAAACAGACTGCCGATTCTTGACAGCTCAAGAGAAAAAGAAATTATCGAAAAAAATGCAGCCAGAATTTCAGACGACGACATGCGGATTTACTTTCGCAAGCTATATATGGATATGCTTGATCTCTCCCGTGAATTCCAGGATGATATCGTAAAGGAAAAATAAAGCATCGTAAAAGCCGTTGAAGATGCCGATTGTACATGCGGAACTGAAACGGTTTTTTTCTTTGAGGGAACAGTTCTCTTCAGGATCTTGTATTCAATATCGTTATATGATATTGTGAAGGTGCAAAGAATATCGTTAAACGATATCGGAGAAAACCATGCCGAGAAAATCAATGAAAATTCTGACTGACTCGATGTTTTATATTCTGATGGTGCTTTCTGTGAAGGATCTCTGCGGGCAGGAAATTGCCGGGGCGATTGCCTCTTTGACAGAAGGCAGAATAGAGATGGGGCCGGCAACGCTTTACACGCTGCTTTCCAAATTTCTGAAAGAGGGAATGATTGAAGAAGTTCATGTGCAGGGCAGAAAGCGGACCTATCATCTGAGTGAATACGGAAGAAAGGCATACCTTGATGAAAAAGAACGCCTCATGCAATGTCTGAGAGATGCGGAAAGGATACTGCAGTATGATGACAGAGAAAAAGAAACTGATCCCGTGCCCGCCGTATGAGATCGCTTCTCTTGAAAGCTGGCTGAAGGATATGGCGGCAGAGGGGCTGTTTCTCAAAGAGAACGGACTCGGCAGTTTCATTGCCGTATTTGAAAAGGGCGAACCGAAAACAATGACCTATCGGTTTGAGCCGTCTGCCTATATATTGAAAACCGATGAAATTCTGGATGAAGAAAACAGAAAGAACAAAAATGAATTTCTGACTGAAGCCGGCTGGAAGAATCTGGGCATTCACAGGATGTATATCCTCTATGCGCATGAAGGAAATGCCGAACTGCATACGGAAAGCGAAACCGAAGCGCTTCTGCGGTATGATGCCGCACGGGCAAGAACGCTTGCCTTGCTTCAGACAGCTGTCTGGATTGTCTATTTTGCCGGCTTATACAGCGGCCGCTATATGACATTGCTTGTGCATATCGGTTCTCTGATTCTGATCATCGCTTCAGTATTTGCCTTCTTCAGCATGTGTTCAGCCCTTTATGAATGCATCAGACTGTTTTATGTCAGTGAGCAATCGGAACGGAGAATTCCTTTCAAGCATGAAAAAGACTGGAAAAAACATGCGTTTTCCTACCGTGCTTTCAGGCTGATCCGGATTGGTGCATATGTGACTGCAGCACTTGCAGTCATTGCGGCCCTGGGCGATGAAGGGGCGGCCGGAAGAATCCACATTGAAGAATATGAAGAAGATCCGCCTTTTATGACCGTGAAAGATCTGGATCCTGACGGAAAATATGTCATCAACGAATTTCTGAATGAACTGAATCCGATTGTCAATACGGTCAGACACTGGAGCGATCCGCTTTCGTCCGACAATTATATATGGCAGGAAATATCGGGCCTCAGGACAGAGACAGTCGATTATGCATGCGCAATGAATGTCTCATATTATGATACGGATTATGACTTTGTCGCAAAGCGTCTGTATGAGGAAAACAGACGGGATATACTGAACAATGCAAAAGAAATGATTGAACTTTCCGGGGCGGATGAAGTGACGACGGCCATCAATGGAAATGACTATGTCGATCTTGTTCTGCGAAAGGGAAACAAAACAGTCAGAGCAGGCATTCATGTGACAGATGCAGAAGGAGAGCGGAACTTTTCCCTCGAAGCAGCAGAGAAATTCATCGGCAGCATTCGCTGAACAAAAAAATCCGGCTGCCCGGATCTCTGGTTTCAGCCGAAATTTTTAATCTCATCAATACGGGGGAACATCCTGTCGAGTTCCTCCTTTTTCTTTCTGGCGGCAGCTTCCGCTTTCGCACTTGAGATCTCATCCTGCGGCAGGATGTCACGGATTGTCAGTATGGCATCGATCAGGGTATCGATTGCCTTGATCAGCTTTTCCCGTACGCGTTCCACTTCAGACGGGTCATGGCCGGTTTCTTCGATTTCGGCATAATTGCCGATGACAAGATCCAGATAAGGAAGATATCTGTCATACAGGCGGTCGAGTTCATACTCGCCGCTGTCAAACAGATACTGCGTATCGCGCAGATCCTTGATTCTGTCAATCAATTGCTCAAGCTTGCGGATGACGCGGGCAGAGCGGATTTTGTCCATATGACGGTAAAGGCTTGTCAGTGTTTTTGCGGCTTTTTCAAGATGTTCTGCTTTCTTTTCTTCAATGCTTTCTGTTTTTGTTTCGGACATGAGTCAAGTGTAGCATATCCGTGTCTGTTTGAACTCTGAAACAAAAATGATAAGTTTTCAGAAAAAGTACAGAAAATGAATGAAAACAATTCCCGTGAACGTTGACACCAAAACAGTTTCCCGCTATGATTGCCTCGACAAACCGGTGATTGGGAGATCAAACATATTGGCGGCTCAAAGAGAGCCGGGGCAGGTGAGAGCCCGGCAGCGAAGCGGTATGCAAATGGACCCATGAGGGCATGATGAAAGCGATGCAAGTACTCATGACGCAGGCCAGCGTTAAAGGGCAGAAAATGTGACTGCATTTTCGTCAGAGTGAGCAGATCTTCTGCTAATAAAGGTGGTACCGCAGGTAAAGCGCCTGTCCTTTGTCGGGACGGTGCTTTTTTGTTTCACCGCATCAAAGAAACTGCAGACAGGAAAGGAAAAAAACATGAAAAAGATTACAGCCTCAGCATTATCCGCAATTCTTGCCGTAACACTCTGTGGATGTTCCGGACAGGGAAGTTCCGATTCGCCGTCCAATCCTGACAGTGAAGAAAAAGTCTACAAGGTAGCCGTTGTCAAACAGCTTGACCACGCTTCCCTCGATGAAATTGCAGATGCAGTCACTGCCGAGCTTGATGCGCTTGCAGAAAAGAACGGCGTGAAAGTGGAATATCAGATGTATTCCGGAAACAATGACGCATCCACTCTGCAGTCAATCGGCTCCGATGCGATTGTCAGCGGCGTTGACGCAATCATTCCGATTGCTACCCTGGCGGCTCAGACCATGTATGTGGCTGCCGAAGATACAAAGACACCGGTCATCTTTGCGGCGATTTCCGATCCCGAAGGGGCAGGTCTCACGGATACAGATTTTGTGACCGGAACAAGCGATGCGCTCAATACCGAGCAGATCATGAAAATGATTCTGGCGGCCAATCCGGATGTGAAGAAGATTGCGCTGCTTTATTCTCCGAGTGAAGCAAACTCAGCCCGCCCGGTTGCCGAAGCAAAAGCATATCTTGATGCAAATTCAATTGCCTATGAAGACTTCGGTTCCCCGACAACCCGCGATGAAGTCATTCAGACAGTCAGCTCAATTGTCGCTTCCGGCTGCGATGCAGTCTTCACACCGACCGACAATGTCATCATGGATGCCGAACTGACAATTGCGCCGGTTCTTGCGGAAGCGGGAATTGCCCATTATGCAGGTGCTGATTCATTTGTGCGCAACGGTGCGTTTGCGACATGCGGCGTCAATTATACAGACCTTGGCAAAGAGACAGCCGACCTTGCTTTTGATATCATGGTTAACGGTATTGAAAACAGCAGATACTACAAGTCTTATGAAGTGATGCCCGGCGGAATTATCACGGTCAATACCGAGACCGCAGCCGAGCTTGGCATTGATACAAAGGTATTCAGTGATTTCGGAGAAATCGTGGAAGTCATCACAACAGAAGACTGATTCATTCTGACGGGAGGTACACATGCTTCATATTGCACAAACAGCCCTGACACTCGGATGCGCCTATTCATTGGCAGCGCTGGCCCTGTTTCTGAGCTATCGGGTTCTTGATATTGCCGATCTGACAACAGACGGATGCTTTGTATTCGGAATGGCTCTAAGTGTTTCCGCTGCGGCGGCAGGCCATCCGCTTCTCGGCATTCTGCTGGCGATTGTCGGCGGCGGGTGTGCCGGTTATATCACGGCACTGCTGCAGACGCGCTTAGGCGTGCCCTCGATTCTGGCCGGAATTGTGACCAATACAGGTCTGTATACAATCAATCTGATGGCGATGGGCTGGTCGGCAAATGTTTCGCTGCTCAAGCAGGCAACGCTGTTTACAATGGTCAGGGATCTCGGGATCTTCGGATCGTGGTATCAGTTTGCGGTTGTCTTATGTGCATCGGTGCTCGGCATGTTATTCATGAGCTGGTTCCTGAAGACAAGACTCGGTCTTTCAATCCGTGCAACCGGTGACAATATGGATATGGTAAGAGCCTCCTCGATCAATCCGAAATTCACAATCACAGTCGGCCTGATACTTGCCAACTGCTTCACCGGCCTGTGCGGCGGGCTCATCGGTCAGATGCAGAAGAGCGCCGATATCAATGCCGGCACCGGCATTGTCGTCATCGGACTTGCTTCGCTGATCATCGGTGAAACCGTCATCGGCGGCAGAAAATCGATCAACCGCAATATCTTTGCGTGTCTTGTCGGCAATATCATTTACCGCGCAATTTATGCAATCATATTGCAGACAAGAATCCTGCCGATCGAATGTCTCAAACTGATGACGGCAGTCATCGTCGCCCTTGCGATTGCGGCACCGACGATCAGAACAAATCTTTCCGTGAAGGCAAGAGAAAGAAGGGAGATGGACTGATATGCTTGAAATACAGAATCTCTCAAAGGTTTTCAATCCCGGAACAATCAATGAGAAAACGGCGATTTCAAATATGAATCTGACCGTGGAAGACGGGGATTACATCACCATTCTCGGCTCCAACGGAGCAGGCAAATCAACGCTCTTCAATGCGATTGCCGGCGTCTTTCTGGCAGATTCGGGAAAGATTGTTCTGGATGGGGAAAACATCACATTCCAGCCTGACTTCAGGCGTTCCAAATATATCGGCAGACTTTTCCAGGATCCCCTTAAAGGAACCGCTCCCCATATGACGATTGAGGAAAATCTGGCGCTTGCGTATCTCAGAGCCGGCATCTCCACCGATTCCTTCAGCCGTATTTCGAAGAAGGATCATGAAATGTTCCGGGAAAAACTCCGTCTGCTTGAAATGGGACTGGAGGACAGAATGAATACGCAGGTCGGTACGCTTTCAGGCGGCCAGAGACAGGCACTGACATTGTTGATGGCAACGATTGTTCCGCCCAAGCTTCTGCTGCTGGACGAACATACGGCGGCTCTTGATCCGGCGGCAGCGGAAAAGATCATGAAGCTGACCGATGAGATCGTGAATAAAAGCCACACAACATGTCTGATGATTACCCACAACCTGCATCAGGGATTAAGAACCGGCAACCGCACACTGATGATGTCGGACGGCCGGATTATCCTTGATTTAAAGGGGAAGGAAAGAGAGAATATCAGTATGGACGAGCTTCTGAGACGCTTCAGGGAAGGCGCAAAGGAAGAGCTCGATGACGACCGTATTCTGCTTTCAGGACATTGATAAAAGACAGGATCCTGCAAAGGCGGGATCCTGATCTGCTTTAAGGAGAAATGCAATGGCGAAAAAAGAAGCGAAAACCAATGCGATGAGAATGCTGGAAATAGAAGGCATTCCTTATACAGAACATACATATGATACGGATGACGGAGCGATTGACGGCATCTCTGTTGCGAAAAAATGCAATGAGAATCCGGATCAGGTCTATAAGACACTGGTCACCGAAGGCAATGACAGAAACTATTATGTCTTTGTGATTCCTGTTGCCATGAAGCTTGATCTCAAAGCCGCCGCAAAAGCTGCAGGCGTCCGCTCGGTTGAAATGATTCCCCAGAAGGAACTGCTGAAGGTAACCGGCTATATCCATGGCGGCTGTTCTCCCGTCGGAATGAAAAAACTGTTTCAGACATTTTATGACGAAACAGTGATTCTCTATGATTCGATTATGGTTTCCGGCGGCCGGGTCGGCGTGCAGGTGGAAGTGAATCCTGAACAGCTCATTGAACTGACAAAAGGAACAATTGCCCCGCTTGCAAGAGAATGATCACTTTCTGAATCTGAGAATCAGATATACAAGAAGAGCGCCGAAGGCAAATCCGCTCATATCAAGCAGGCTGTCTTCTATGGCACCGAACCTGCCGCTGATAAAATGCTGGATTCCTTCGTCACATAAGGGAATCAGAATCATCCATGACAGAAGACTCAGGGTATCGCTTTTCAAAAGCGGTGCCTTTTGAATTGCCGTTTTTACAAGGATGCCGAGAATTGCATACTCCGTGAAATGAGCTGCTTTGCGTATGAGAAAGTGCAGGGTTTCAAAGGTTAAAGAGAAACCGGCCTTCGTCAGAAAGTCATAGATCATTCCGGTGATACTGCCGGAGAGGGCACCGGAATCTTCGCCGCTTTGAAGAGAAGCTGAAAAGATCACCGCTGTCCATAGCAGCGGCAGAATCCAGATCAGTTTTTTCTTAACAGTACCGTTCATATCTTCCTCTACCGAGTTTCAATACTATCACACAAACCGGCATTCTTAAAAAAGCTGATTTCTTAAGATCGTTTCAGACTTCAAGTTTCTTAAATCAAGTTTATTCATTTGTGCTAAAATGCAGATGATGCGCAAAAAAAGAATAACTGATTTAATTTTGATACTCGGCGGTACATTTCTTCTGGCTGTTTCAGTTGAAATGTTTATTCTTCCCTACAATATTCTGTCGGGAGGCGTGGCAGGTCTTGCCGTCGCTCTGGAGCCGTTTTTTCATTTTGATAAGCTCATGTTTGCGAACATCAGCGTCATCGGTCTGTTTGTGGCAGGCAGTTTTGTACTTGGAAAGGATTTTGCCAGAAACACTCTGATCTCTTCACTGGCCTATCCGTTGTTTACAACGATACTCAGCCGTCATCCCGTCGATCTGACGATTGAACCGCTGCTGGCTTCCTTCTATGCGGGACTTCTTGGCGGGGCAGGGATCGGCCTTGTCATGAGAACCGGTGCCAGTACCGGCGGTATGGATATTCCGCCCTTGATTATTCACAAGCTGACCGGCGCCAAGGTTTCAACGCTTGTCATGATCACGGATGCGCTGACTGTGATGGCAGGCATTATCGCCTATGATCTTTCGGCAGCTTTGCTTGGACTGATTTCAGTCATGGCTTCCGGATTTGCAATTCAGAGAGTCCTTGAGGCAGGTCAGGGCGTGCATGTCAAAAATGTGCAGATTATATCGGATCATTGGGAAGAGATCAAAAAAGAAATTGAGACGACGATCAACAGAGGGACAACCCTGATCGATGTGCAGGGCGGTTATACCGGAACAAAGAGAAAGATGCTCCTCTGTGTTGTCAGTGAACTTCAGTATGTGCAGCTGACGGATGTGATCCGGAGGATCGATCCGCAGGCCTTTGTCATCATCACCGATACCTCGGATATGCTCGGAGAAGGATTCACATATTCTTCACCGAACATCTGAAGAGATTTTGGACGACTATGTTATAATACCATGCGTATCTTCAGACGGAGATACGCATCGTTTGCATATTAGGAGGGTGTCCATGATTGAATGTACGCATGTTTATAAGAAATACAAGAATGGTACCAATGCCCTGTATGACATCAATATCTCTGTAGAACAGGGAGAATTCATATATATCATCGGTCCGACCGGATCCGGAAAGTCTACGCTGATCAAGCTTCTGGATGGTGAAGAAGTTCCGACAAAAGGAACTGCCAAGGTGGTCGGAATCGATGTCGGTTCATTGCGTGCCTCACAGGTGCCTATCTACAGGCGCAACATCGGCGTGGTTTTCCAGGATTATAAACTTCTGCCGACCAAAACAGTTTTTGAAAATATCACATACGCTCTTGAAGTAATCAGGATGAAAAAGCCGCAGGTCAGAAAACGTGCCAAGGAAGTTATGGGCGTTGTCGGACTCGGTGAAAAGGGAAATGCATTCCCGCATGAACTCTCAGGCGGCCAGCAGCAGCGTGTCGCAATTGCCAGAGCGATTGCCAACCGCCCCAAGGTGCTGATCGCAGACGAGCCGACCGGAAATCTTGACCCGGGCAAATCGGATGAGATTATGGATCTGCTTGAAAGGATCAATCAGAGATACGGAACAACCATCCTGATGGTTACCCATGACCTGACCCTTGTCAACAAGCACCGCAAGCGCACTGTCGTTCTTGAACACGGCCACATTGTCGCAGATCTTGCGGAAGGAGGCTATGTCCGCCATGATCAGTAGACCGATTAAAGAAGGATTCCGCGGTGTCGGCAGACACTGGGGAATGGCTCTTTCCTCGGCGATCGCCGTCACCATTACACTGACGATTATCAGTATCTTTCTGATTTTCTCATGGCATCTGCGTACTTTTACAAAGAGTATCGAATATTCCATGAAGATTTCTGTACTGGTTGACGAAGAGTTTGAAAGTGCGGCCGAGGAAAACAGGATCCGCAAAGAGATCGAAAAGATCGAAGGGGTCAAAGATGTTACGTTCTCTTCAAAGGAAGAAGAATTCAAATATTATCTTGAACAGTATGATGACCCGGCAATGAGAGAAGCCATGGCACCTTTCGGAGAAGAAAATCCGATGAGCGATGCCTACTATGTCGAAGTCTATGACGGCGATCTGATTGCGAATATCTCTTCAGAGATCCGTAACATCGAAGGCGTTTCCAAGGTTGACTACGGCGGACAGACAACTGTCGATATGGTTTCTGCCATGGAGACAATCCGCCGCGTAGGAGCGATCTTTGTGGCAGCTCTCAGCATTCTGGCAATCTTCCTGATTCAGAATACGATCAAGCTGACCATCAGTGCCCGTCAGGATGAGATTACAATCATGCGCAATGTCGGTGCAACCAACGGCTTCATCAGAGCACCGTTTGTCTGGGAAGGAATGATCATCGGTTTCCTCGGTGCCATCATACCGATTGCCCTGACATTCTGGGGCTATACGGCGATTTATGAGAGAACGCAGGGAGTTGTCTTCTCCTCTCTCTTCCATCTTGAAAAACCGATGCCTTTTGCGGCATATGTTGCCGGAATTCTGGCAGGAGTCGGTATTATCGTCGGTTATATCGGCAGCTGGCTTTCAGTGACAAAGTATCTGAGGTGGAAACGATGAAAAAACTGTTTCAGATCGCAGCCGCACTCACTCTTGCGGCATCAAACATGCTGAATGTATATACGGTAGAAGCAGAGCCGGACTACAACGATACCGAATACTGGGAGGACAAGTGCACCGGACAGGTCGCTTCCTCCGACCGCGCAGCGTGCGATGCTTATGCGGAATTTGTCCGCAATCAAAAAAGTAACCTGCAGTCAAGACTCGATGAGATCGAAAGTCAGAGAACTGCAATCAAAGCAGATCTTGAAACATATGCCGCTCAGATTGCCGGCTATCAGACCCAGATTGATGAACTGCAGGACCTGATTAATACAAAACAGGCTGAAATTGATGCGAAACAGATAGAAATCGACAATAAGCAGAAGGAAATCGATTCCAAACAGAAGGAAATCGATGAAACGGAAGACGAAGTCGACTCACTGAGAGAAAAGGTCAAATCCAGAATGAGCAATTCGCAGTCTTCCATGCGTTTTAACAAATATACGGATATTCTTCTCGGAGCCAGCTCCTTTGAAGATCTCCTGAGAATCATCAACGGCATCAGCGCTATCGCAAGATATGATCAGAAAACGATGGAAAAGCTGGTTGAGCTGATCAATAAGCTGAACACGCAGAAGCAGGAGCTTCTGGCAGTCAAGGCTGAGATGGTTGAAGTCAAAAAACAGATGCAGACCGTCAAGGATGAGATGGAAGTTGCCAAAAACGAACTGCAGATCCAACAGAATGATCTGCAGGTCAAACAGGATGATTTGATTGTCCTGCAGGCACAGGTTGAGGTTGTCTTTGAAGCAGCGAAGGAAAAGGAAGCCGAGATGCGTGCGGCAAGTGCGCAGATTGCGGCTGATATCAGTTCCATCACTGCCCGTATGGCAGCTCTTGCGGCGGCCGGTGAGCTGGAAACAATCCCGACTGTTTCTGACAGCAGCTGGTATTTCCCGGTACCGGGTTCCTACCGCTCAGCCGGAACATGGGCCTACAGCAGCGGCTATGAACATCTCGGCTATGACTTTGCGGCAGCCGTCGGCACACCGATTTACGCAGTCGGCAGCGGCGTTGTCTTAAGCAGTGCAAACGGATGTTCGACCTATGGCGGTCTTGGCAATATGTGCGGCTATCAGTTCGGCGGCGCTTACGGCGGAGGCAATCAGGTTCACTATCTTGTGGTTGTCAACGGATCGCTGTATGGAATCGCCGCATATCATATGCAGCTGGGCAGCCCGATCGCTTCCGGAACGCTCCTTGCCCCGGGTACGCAGATCGGCAATGTCGGCTCCAGCGGCAACAGCTCGGGACCGCACTGTCACATTGAGATCATCTATCTCGGTGACGGTTCCGAATTCTCAAATTACGCACAGACATGGAACGGCGATCTTGCCTTCGGAGCAGGATGGCAGGGAAGCAACAGAAAATGTGATGCCGGATACGGGGCGCCTTGCCGCATCCGTCCGGAAACAGTTTTCGGATATTAAGCATCAGAAAAGAACTCCGGATCATTCGGAGCTCTTTTTCCAAAGACAGGAGGTTTGCTCTATGGTGAATGTTGATCCAGAACACAACGATTTACGCGACGACGAAATACAGCTGATGAAACTCTCCGGCGCAAGAAAGGCCGATGAAGAGCTTGAACGGACAATCCGCAGAGTCAGACGGACACGGACGGCAACGATCATTCTTCTGATTGTCGGTCTTCTTGCCGGCTGGGCATTCGGAAGCTTCTTCCCCGTACCGGGAACTGAAAGGCTGCGCAAGACAATCCGCAATGCGCAGTCCATGGATTCTGCCGACAAGATCAATGCGGCATTTGATGTCATGGAAAACGACTGGTTCTTCGGCCAGGAGATCGAGAATCTTGATGAAAGACTTTCCGATCAGGCATTGCGCGGCATCTTTGCAAATGAGGAAGATCCTCATACCGAATATATGTCGAAGGAGGAAGTATCCGAATTCCGTCAGTCCATTGACCGCAACTTCGTCGGCATCGGCGTTGAGTTTATTTCAAATAACGGCATCAATATGGTCACCAAGGTGTTCAGGGATGCTCCGGCTGACAAGGCAGGCGTACAGGCCGGCGATGTCATTGAGGCAGTGGACGGCGTTTCGACCGAAGGCATGACATCCACCGATATCAAGGAACGTGTACAGGGCGAAGAAGGTACAAATGTGACAATCAGCTTCAGACGCCAGGGTGAACCGGTTGAAATCACGATCACAAGAGCGGCAATTTCGGCAACCGCATACGGATATATCCTTGATGAAAATACAGGCTATCTGCAGCTTTATCAGTTCGGCACAAACACAGCTGAAGAGATCGACCGCTATCTGGCTGAATTCAGAAGTGCGGATATCCATAAACTCGTCATTGATCTGCGTGACAACGGCGGCGGATATCTTGATGCACTGGCCCAGATTGCCAGCCGCTTCCTCAAGGGAGGGACTCTTGTCATGAATCAGGAGTATGCGGACGGCACCCGTGAGGGAATCTATACAACAAACGGATATACGCAGGATTATAACGGCATTGTGATTCTGATCAATCAGAACACTGCCAGTGCTTCCGAAGTCTTTGCCCTGGCAATGAAGGAACAGCGCGATGACGTCACGATTGTCGGCATGACCTCATACGGCAAAGGCACCGTTCAGATCACCAGAATGTTTACGGACGGTTCGGCAATCAAATATACAACTTCGAAATGGATCTCACCCAATGATGTCTGGGTGAACAGAACCGGTATTACACCCGATGTCGAAGTGGATGTGCCGGAAGGAGTCAGCCGCGTTTACTACGGTATGGAAGATGATGAAGTCTGCCGGATCGATCAGGTTTCCGAGGCAGTGGAGGATGTGCAGATTGCACTTGATTATCTCGGCTACAAAATCGACCGTAAGGACGGATATTATTCACAGTCAACTTCAGAAGCTCTGAAGGCATTTGCGGCTGATAATTCTCTGACCTATGAAGATCAGCTGACCGATGAGCTTCATGAAGCGATTGTTTCGGCACTGATCATGAACTGGTCCACCACCAAAGAACACGATACCCAGCTTGCCAAAGCTCTGGAGATACTGCATGAGTGAAAAATTTGAACTGGTTTCCGAATTTAAACCGACCGGAGATCAGCCGCAGGCAATCGATGCGCTTGTTCAGGGAATTCTTGAAGGTAAGCGCGAACAGGTGCTTGAAGGTGCAACCGGAACCGGTAAAACCTTCACGATGGCCAATGTGATTGCCCGCCTCAACCGGCCGACACTTGTTTTCTCACATAACAAGACACTTGCCGGTCAGCTCTATTCCGAATTCAAGGAACTCTTCCCGAACAACCGGGTGGAATTCTTCGTGTCAAACTTCGATTACTACCAGCCGGAAGCCTATATGCCGAAAACCGATATGTATATCGAGAAGACGGCAGATATCAATGAAGAGCTGGATATGTTCAGAGAGAGCACTCTGAATTCGCTTTCCGAGCGCAGAGACACCATCGTTGTCGCTTCTGTTGCCTGCATTTACGCAGCCAGCGATCCGGTCGAATACAGAAATATGTTCATGACCATCAGGGTCGGTGAAAGCTACAACCGCAATGATCTGTTAAGAAAACTGGTTGAGCTGCAGTATACGCGCAACGATGTCGATCAGACCCGCGGGACGATCAGAGTCAGAGGAGATGTCATTGATCTGACACCTTCCTACACCGATAAATTCAATATCCGCATTGAGATGTGGGGAGACGAAATCGACAGGATCACGGAAGTTGATCCGCTCACCGGCCACACCCTCAATGCTTATCAGTTCTACAATATCTTCCCGGCCAGCGGTTACGCCCGCAGCAAATCCGCAATGATGAGAGCCTGCGATGAGATTGAAGCAGAACTGGAAGACAGACTGAAATACTTCAAAGACAACGGCAAGCTGCTTGAAGCAGAGCGCCTTGAACAAAGATGCCGCTTCGATCTGGAAAGTCTCAGAGAAAACGGATACTGTTCCGGCATTGAAAACTACTCAATGCATATTGACGGCAGAAAGCCGGGCCAGCGTCCATACAACCTGTTTGATTACTTCCCGAAGGATTATCTGCTGATTGTGGATGAGTCGCACGTTTCGCTTCCTCAGGTCAGGGGTATGTACAACGGCGACAGACAGAGAAAGGAAACGCTTGTCGAATACGGTTTCCGTCTGCCTTCGGCGCTGGACAACAGACCGATGAAATTCGATGAATTCCAGTCGATGATCAACCAGGTCATCTACTGTTCGGCAACTCCGGGCGATTATGAACTGGAACAGACCGGTCATCAGGTTGTCGAGCAGATCATCCGTCCGACCGGACTTCTCGATCCCAAGATCACTGTGAAGCCCACCCGCGGGCAGGTGGATGATATCTGTGAAGCTCTTGATGAGCGGATCAAGCGGAATGAACGCCTTCTGATCACGACACTGACGGTCAGAATGGCTGAAGATCTGACCGAATACCTCAAGGACAGGGGTTATAAGATTGCCTATCTGCACCATGAGACAAAGACACTGGAAAGAACCGAAGTCATCAGGGATCTGAGACTCGGCAAAGTGGATGCGATTGTCGGTATCAACCTGTTAAGAGAAGGTCTTGATATTCCGGAAGTTTCACTTGTCTGCATTCTTGACGCTGACAAGGAAGGCTTCCTGCGTTCGCAGCGCTCTCTGATCCAGACGATCGGACGTGCGGCAAGAAATGCAAACGGCGAAGTATATATGTATGCGGATGTGATGACCGACTCCATGAAGTTTGCCATCAACGAAACAAACAGACGCCGTTCCATCCAGGAGGCATATAACAAAGAACACGGCATCATCCCGACCACCATCCGCAAGAATGTCGAAGAAGCAATCCGCGGCAAAGAGACAAAGGCGATGGCTGCGAAGTATATGAGCCGCAAGAAGAAGATGACTGCGAAGGATCATGCAAAACTCATTGAAGACCTGACAAAGGAAATGAGGGAAGCGGCGGCATCGCTCGATTTCGAAAGAGCAGCCGAACTGCGCGATATGATCTTCGAACTCAAATCGGAAGATTAGCCATGTGCATGCAAAGCATGTGGCTTTTTTCTGCCTGAAAGGCCCGAATCTGCTGAAATACTGAGAAAATCATGAAATGTAACATGTCATGTTACATTTTGAACGCTCGTGTTGCTTGATGAGGCCTGCTGCAGTTCTTATGATGAAGGTGTCAGAAAGGAAAAAACATATGAACGAAATGGGAAACAGAATCGCCCGCAAGAGAAAAGATCTCGGCATGACACAGTCGGAATTTGCCGATCAGCTGAATGTCACAAGACAGACAGTCAGCCGCTGGGAGGCGGGCACCGTCCTGCCGGATATTGACAAAATCAGTGATATCGCGGATCTGCTCGGCGTCAGCTGCGATTATCTGCTGAAAGATGATGTGACGGAAGAAAATGAAACGGTGAACAAAGGTGTCAGCAGACTTCTGAGAGCTGCCGAAGGAAAGAAAGTCAGACTGAACTTCTTTGAAGATGAAGCAGATTATGATCTGTTTAATACCGATTGCCGCATCATTGCGTTTGAAGGCGGCTGGATGAAAGTACAGGCTCTTACCAAGAAAGGCACCATCGAAAAACTGATCCCGGTTTCTTCCGTACTTTCCATGGAAATCAGACAGGAGGATGAATAATGGAGTATATCGGATTTGTATTCGGCATTTTCGGTCTGCTTGCATATCTTGAAGTATCCTCTCTTAAGAAAAGGATCGATGCCCTGGAGCGGGAACTGGGCGGAATGAAAGGAACATCCTATCATGAAGAAAAGGCTTCTCTGGTAAAAACCGTCAGGGAGTATATCGGTCAGAATATTGAGATCATCTTTAAGGAAGATCAGGCAGATTCCGATGTGATCAGCTTCGGCAATTCAAAATACGGCTCCAATATCATTCTGGACGCAGATAAAGACTGGCTTCTCGTCAGAATTGAATCACCGAAAAAGACAACGGAGAAACTGATCCGGGTGGAATCGGTTGAAAGAATCTCTCTGAAACACTCAGCTGCAGACAAATCATGAATCCTGCAGGATGCATAAAAAACCGATGAGGAAGGGCAGCCTTCCTCATTTTTGATTGGGAAACGCAGGGATGAACAGTTTTTACAGTACCATTTCACGGTGGTTTTCATCATCATTTTTTAATTTCATGATACTGGACAAGATGATGCGTAAATGAAACAATAATGACAGCTGGAAATGAAGATGAAAAAAATCAACTTAAGGAAAGTGAAACCGAAGCTTTATAATCTGACAGCTCTCAGCATTGTGACGCTGATTTTGATTGTGCTTATGGATGTATGCGGGTTTTATACGCCGCTGCTGTTCGGAATTCTGATCTGTGTTTATCTGCTGAGTGCACTGATTATGCTGGTAAAGGCACTCAAAGGGCAGCTTGAATATAATCCGTATTCATACAATACAATTATTTATTCCGGCTTTTCGCTCTTTCTGCTTTTTGTTCTGGCAGGCGAACTTCTTGTGCTGTACGAAATCGTGGCATTCCCGCTTTCGGGAATCCGTGAGATGAGTCAGCAGGTATCGTCGCTGCTGGCAAATTCGAAGTTATTTATGATCCTTTCCTTTCCGCTGATTCTGATCTTCGCAATCGGATTATGTACTTCGAATATTGCCCTGATCAGACATGAAGGCTTCCGGTTCACGAACCTTCTGGGTGTGATCCTTGCATTCGTTCTTGTGGCAGGGGATCTGACATTGTTCTTCGGGGATTACTACACAACCGGCAGTATGATGGAAGTCATGATCCATGATATGTGTGTCAATCTCTATGCGGCAATCTATCTCTATTTTGAATGTATGATGATCGGAACGATCTACGCATCTCTTTATGTCCTGAAGCTTAGACCCGAAAAAAATCAGGATTACATCATTGTTCTTGGATGCGGTCTGAGACCGGACGGAACACCGACGCCATTGCTTGCCGGGCGGATCAATAAAGCTCTTGAATTCTATCGTGAACAGATCGAAGCAGGCGGCAAAGCCCCGGTATTTATCACAAGCGGCGGTCAGGGCGGCGATGAAGCAGTCGCTGAAAGCACGGCGATGAAAAACTATCTGATTGAGCAGGGAATTCCTGAGAGTCAGATCATTGAAGAAAACAAATCGACAACGACATATGAGAATATGCTTTTCAGCAAAAAGATCATCGACGCAGCCAATCCGGAAGCGAACGTGATCTTCTCAACAACCAAATATCATGTCTTCCGCAGCGGTATCAAGGCCCGCAGAGTCAAACTGCAGGCAACCGGAATCGGCTCGAAAACCAAATGGTATTTCTGGCCGAATGCATGGGTTCGTGAGTTTGCCGGTCTTTTAAGTGAGCACCGTCTGAAACAGGCATTCATTATCATCGGAATGCTGGTGCTTTATATTGTGACAACCCTGGTCACATTCTTACACTACTAATCGGATCAGCGTATTGAAGAATCATCCGGACGGATGATTTTTGTACGCAATAATCATCAGAATGAAATACTGCAGTCACACAGCAATTCTTCAGAAAGGAAACAACAGTATGGAAACAGAAAAAGTGAAATCATGGCTTCGTACACAAGGACGGATCATCGTTGATGAAGACGGTGATGAAATTCTCTTAAGAGGTGTCGGCACCGGAAACTGGATGAATCCGGAAGGCTTTTTGATGGGGGCAATGCGGTTCGGCGCGGATATGGGGCCTTTCATGCGTGCCCATCCGTTTGACAGAGGAAGAACAATGGAAACCGCGGTTGCCGAAATCTGCGGTGAAGAATATGCGAAGGAATTCATGCCGAAGTGGATGCGGGCAAATATTTCCGAAAAGGATCTTGCCTGCTTCAAGAAGCTCGGATTCAACTCGATCCGCCTGGCACTTTCGGCAAGACTCTTTCTGAAGGAAGGCCCGGGCATTTATTTCAATGAAGAGAATTTCGCATATCTTGATGAAATGATCGATCTCTGCGAAAAGAACGGTCTCTATGTCATTCTTGACATGCATGCCGCATGCGGCGGTCAGAGCGGCGTTTCCTGCGATGACGGATATGCGAATGTTCCGCTCATGTTTATGAGCGAAGAGGATCAGGAAAGAACGATGATACTCTGGGAAAAGATGGCGGAAAAGTATCGCGACAGATGGATTGTGGCAGGGTATGAGCTGCTCAATGAACCGATCGCTCTGCCGGTGTGGGATCATCTGATTGATCAGCTGAAGTCTTTCTACGAACAGTGTGTCAGACGCATCAGAGCAATTGATCAGAGACATATCATCTTTATCCAGGGCAACCGCTTTGCCGGCAGATATGAGATCTTTGACAGGGATTATGATCCGGTTTATCACAACTGGGTGATGACTGTGCATCTGTATGAAAAGCTTCCCGATCTGTCTGTTTTCGGACCGATGCTTGAAAGAAGCGAAGCACTTGATATTCCGGTATGGATCGGTGAAACCGGCGGCAGCACACATGATGAGAGCAATGACGGAAATCTCTGGATGAGTGTTACCTATGAAATGGCGCTTGAATATCATATGGGCATCAATATCTGGGTGAACAAGGCAATTGACAATGATTGTGCAGCGTATATCCTCGGTTTCAGAAATCCTGACAACTGGAAGGTGATCACGGATTATTTCTATGAAGGCGGCCGCAAGCCTTCCTATCAGGAAGCAATATCGATTCTTGATGAATGGCTTGAAAATGTCCGCTTTGAAAACTGCACGGTCCGCTATGACAGAGTGAATCACATTCTGCGCAAGGGCAGCTTTGAGATTCCGGCGATCGGATATGATCCCGAACATGAGCACGCAGGCACATGGAAATATGCACTGTATAACGGCTACCGGCGTGAAGACCGCATGCACCTGATGTATGAAGATGAATACAGATATGCGGATCTCGGCGGTCTGAACAATCTCAGAAAAGACAAAACAAAATACGGAGACTTCGCACATATGCATGTTCTGCTTGAAGAGGGAGACTGCGTCAGCTATACATTCCGCGATCCCGAAAAGAGCCTGCTTGTCAAAGCGGAATATAAAGCAGATGATAACTTTGAGCTTGTCATTACGGTTGACGGCGAGATGGGCACAGACAGACAGTTCCTGAAGGCCGGCAGATTTGTGAGCGATGAACTTGTCAGGCTTGAAGCAGGTGTGCATACCGTTACGATCAGGGCGGAAAAGGGCAGCTGCATTCTGAAACGGATTATCTCTGAAGAATAAAAAAAGAATGTTCATCTGTTAACGGGTGAACATTCTTTCATTTCAGCAGTTTTTCAATGGCATCATTGATTTTGTCAATCGCCTCATGATCATTTGTCTCAATGGCATCGATGATGCAGTGATCCAGATGTTCCTTGAGGATGAGCTGGGAGATCTTGTTGATTTCACCTTTGACGGCGGCCAGCTGCACAAGCACATCCGAGCAGTCTTCCGATCTCTCAACCATTCTCTTGACAGATTCAAGATGGCCGATCGATCTTGAAAAGCGGTTGAGGATCTTTTTGATATGTTCCGGATCATGGGTGTGAGTATGAGTGTGTACGTGCTCATGATCATGGGTATGCGTGTGATCATGAACGTGGGCATGATCATGTGTATGTGTGTGTTCAGTTTTATCCATGTGCTTTATTTTAGCAGACTTCTTTCAAAGCTGAGCTGAATTTGACCGTATGAGTATTTTTTGATGCAGCCTCGTGAGTAATGATATGAAAAAGCCATATATTCATGCGATAATGTAGGCATCAGAAAATAATATGGAGGATCATTGAATGGCAAAATTTCCTGAAAATTTCCTTTGGGGCGGCGCAACAGCGGCGAACCAGTTTGAAGGCGGTTACGATTGCGACGGGAAGGGATTGAGTGTCCCTGATGTCATCATGGGCGGAACCGTTGACAAGCCTCGTTTCATCACACCGGCTGGAGTCAGAGAGAATACATATTACCCCAGCCATGAAGCAATCGACTTCTATCATCACTGGAAAGAAGACATCGATCTGTTTGCAGAAATGGGATTCAAATGCTTCAGACTGTCTGTACAGTGGAGCCGCTTCTTCCCGAACGGGGATGACGAAGAACCGCTTCAGGCAGGTATCGATTTCTACAAGAACATCTTTGTTCACTGCAAAGAGTGCGGCATTGAACCGCTCGTGACAATTTCCCATTATGAATTCCCGCTTGCTCTGTCGCACAAATACGGCGGCTGGGACAATCCAATCATCATTGATCTCTGGCTGAAGTTTACAAAGCTCTGCTTCACGGAATACAAGGGCCTTGTCAGATACTGGCTGACATTCAATGAAATCAACTGCGGTACAATTTCCGGCATGGGCAGCATTTACGGCCTCGGCATTCTGCCTGAGGATGATCAGCCGATCTCATTCGGCAATGCGGCATGGGATGATCCGAAGAGACGCTTAACAGGTCTGCACAATCAGTTTGTGGCAAGTGCAAAGGCAGTTGTCCAGGCACATGAAATCGATCCTGAAAACAAGGTCGGCTGCATGATTGCCGGCTCCTGCAACTATCCGTATTCCTGCAACCCGGATGATATCATTGCGGCTCTTGAATTCGACCGTCAGATCAACTTCTACTGCGGCGATGTGCAGGTACGCGGTGCATATCCGGCATGGGCATCAGAAGTCTGGAAAGCAAGCGGCGTCGATGTTGATTACATGAAGGGCTTAGCTGAAAGAGATGCCGAAGTTCTCAAGGCAGGAACCGTCGACTTCTACAGCTTCTCCTATTATCAGTCCAATACTGTATCCACAGATCCTTCCAAACACAGCGGAAAGGGCAATCTGTTCGGCGGCGTACCGAACCCGTACCTTGAAGCCAGTGCATGGGGATGGACAATTGATCCGAAGGGACTCCGCTATTATCTGGAAACCGTCTATGACAGATATCAGATTCCTCTGATGATCGTTGAAAACGGTCTTGGCGCTGTCGATGAAAGAAGCGAAGACGGTAAGTTCCACGATGATTACAGAATCGACTACATGAGAAAGCACATCGAACAGATGGCAATTGCGATTGAACACGGCGTTGATCTGATGGGCTACACAATGTGGGGATGCATTGACCTTGTTTCCGCAAGTACAGGTGAAATGAAGAAGCGTTACGGCTTCATCTATGTCGACAAGGACAATGACGGCAACGGCGATCTGCACCGTGAAAGAAAAGACAGCTTCTACTGGTATAAGAAAGTCATCGAAAGCAACGGCGAAGAATTATAAGAACGCCATGAGGGATTCCGGTCAGCCCGGAATCCTTTTTTTCTGCTTCAGAGGGAGAGTTTCTTTCTGTATAAAAGCGGGAAATATCAATAATTCTTTCGGACTTGACAGAATCATGTATGATATATAGGTTGATTTATTCGGGGGATTTAAATGATATGTTAGAAAAACTGAAATCCAAAGTCGAACCCAACCCGAAGCTCAGGATCGCGGAAACCGTGATCACGGCAGTTCTGGTTGTGATATCGCTGGTATGCTTTATCACCGGTTCTGTAAAGATCCATTCCGATCCCGGGACTCTGTCCTATCAGGGCAGTCTTGAGATGTACAGAGATTTTGAGTCAGAGGATTATGACGAAGAGAGTACGATGTGTGATGTCGTTTATCTGAATGAAGATAAAAAGATGGTCATCACATATCCGTACGAAGAATATGCAGAACTGGAAAATGAATCGGTTGAAGCATATGAGTACACAAGTGAGGACGGTACAAAGCTCTACTTTGATCATATGGATCCTGATGTCTCGGAAGTCAGAAGCACATACCGTGCGGTGAGTGCCGAGGCGATGATGCCTTTGTTCAATGTGGCAAACTCACTGATCATCCTTGCATTAAGTATGGGTGTCATGCTGGTGTTCGGAGGATTCTTTACAACCTATGAGAAATGCTGGTTCATGAGCATCATGGTTCTGGCAACCGTCGTTTCCGTCATCTTCCCTGAGGAGAGTGCAAACGGCGTCAGCGGAATTGTGATCATGCTGCTGTATCTTCTGGACACATTCCTCAACATCTTATGCGAGCTGTTGATTTCCAAGCAGTCAAGATTCAACTTCCTTGTATCGGTTGCCGTGGAAATTACCGAGATATTGATGTGCCTTGTGCTGATGTACAGATTTGCAACAATGGCAGTCACGCTGTTCTTCTGGCTGCCGATCGATATCATCAGCTATATCAACTGGTCAAAGCACAAGGATGATGAAGAGGATGAGCTGACAGTCGTCAGAAGGCTCAAGGGATATCAGGAAGTTCTGATCATTGCTGCGATTGCAGTCTGGACAGTGGTTGTCGGCTATTTCCTGAGCGGACTCGATATTGCCACCGACTTCCTTGGCGGCAACAGAAATCTTGAGCTGATCATCATCTATCTTGACGCATGTGCTTCGGCGGTCGGCATTGCCAACGGACTGTTCATCTTCTTCCGCTTAAGAGAGCAGTGGATCGCATGGTATATCTGCGCGGCACTGGAAGCACTGATCAACATTCTGTCCGGTCAGTACGTATTGCTTGTGCTGAAACTTGGATATTTCACAAACACAACATACGGTTATATCAAGTGGACGAAGTATATCAGGAGCCATCAGGAAGCAGAGGCTTCAGTCTTCTGACAATCGGCATTGATATTCACTGTTATTATTTGGTAGAATAAGCAAAGAAAAAAAGGAGAAACATATTATGGCTATTGAAGCAGGCGATTTTAAAACAGGCTTAACTATAATCGTTGACGGAGATCCGTGGCAGGTTCTGGATTTCCAGCACGTCAAACCCGGCAAGGGCGCAGCGATCCTGAAGACAAAGATGAAGAACCTCAAGACAGGTTCCACACAGGAAAGAAACTTCAACGCTTCCACAAAGTTTGAAGCAGCACCGATTGAGAAGAAGATTGTCAACTTCTCATACATGGTCGACAATGTCTATACATTCATGGACATGGAGACATTCGAAACATATGAACTGACAGAAGAGCAGATCGGATTCAACAAGTACTTTATTGTCGACGGACTGGAAGTCTCACTGGTCATGTTTGAGGGCAACGTTCTGACCGTTTCACTTCCGGCAACTGTTGATCTGGTTATTGCGGAAACAGCTCCGGCGATCAAGGGTGCTCCGTCCACACAGACAAAGGACGCGACTACCGAGACAGGTCTGACACTCAGAGTTCCGCAGTTCATCGATCAGGGTGAAAAGATCGCTGTCAGCACAGCAGACGGAAAGTATTCAGGAAGGGCTTGATTCAGCCCTTTTTTTCTCATGGAAAACAGAGTTGCACTTGTAACAGGCGGAGCCGGCGGAATCGGCAGCGCGATCTGTATGAAGCTGGCTGAAAGCGGACATGATATCGTGATCAATTATCACCATTCGGAAGACGCCGCAAAGCTTCTTCAGAAGACCATATGCGATCAATTCAATGTCAGATGCCTCTGCATTCAGGCAGATGTATCAAGCGAAGCGGAAGTTGATGCGATGGTGAGCAGAATTGAAAAAGAACTGGGCGGGGTGGATATTCTGATCAACAATGCGGCCGTTGACATGCCCAATCTCTTCAGCCTGAAAAATGCTGATGAATTCAGAAAGGTTCTGGATGTGAATACGGTCGGTGCCTATATCTGCGCAAAGCGGACATACCGCCGTATGATTGATCGGGAATACGGCAGAATCATCAACATCGCTTCAACCAACGGCATCAATACCTATTATCCGATGTGCTTTGACTATGACGCATCCAAGGCGGCATTGATTTCTCTGACTCATAATCTTGCCATGCAATGCGCGCCGTATGTGAATGTGAATGCAGTCGCTCCGGGATTTATCGGAACGGAAAAAGAACTGGAAGGCTATGACGAAGAATTCCTGAAAGAAGAGTGTGAGAAGATCTTTCTGAAACGATACGGAAAGCCGGAAGAAGTTGCTTCTCTGGTAAACTTTTTAGTCAGTGACGAAGCATCATATATCAATAACAGTGTCATCCGCATTGACGGCGGTCAGGCGGGCAGCTGCTGAAAACCGATATTTGAAAACCGCAGGCCGGAATATGGTCTGCGGTTTGTCTTTTGTTATTGCTTTGAAATTCTTGAAAGGGCGAGCATGATGGAGAGCTTTCCGTATTCATAGGAGAGGCCGCCCTGCATATACAGCGTATAGGGAGGAATGACCGGCGCATCTGCACTGAGTTCAATCGTGCTTCCCTGGGTGAAAGCTCCGCATGCCATGACTTCCTCAAACGGATAGCCCGGCATCGGTGCCGGCATGACTCTGACAAATGAGTCAATCGGTGAAGATTCCTGAAGTGCCTGGGTGAAGGCAACGAGGTTTTCTTCATTTCCGAGCTCGACAGTCTGGATGATGTCGGTTCTCTTTTCATCAAAGCGCGGGGAAACATTTTTATAACCGAGCTTTTCCATCATATAGGCGGAGAAGATCGCTGTTTTCAGAGCGGATTTGACAGCGGAAGGAGCCATGAAGATGCCTTTGAAGAACGAATTGTTGAGATTGAAATTCGCTCCCTGTTCCTTTCCGAGACCCGGTGCCGTGAGTCTGTCGGCAACCATGGCGATCAGATCTTTTCTGCCTGCCACATAGCCGCCGGTCGAAGCAACACCGCCGCCTAAATTCTTCATGAGTGAACCGACAACAACATCAGCCCCGGCGTGACCGGGTTCTCTGTCTTCGACAAGTTCTCCATAGCAGTTGTCGACCATGATGATGACATCCTGATTGACTTCACGGATTCTTCTGATAACGTGTTCAATCGCAGCGATGGGCAATGAGCGTCTTGATGAATAGCCGCGCGATCTCTGGATTTCGACAAGTCTCACATCATTGCGTGAAAGCCTTTCGGCAATTGCATCTTCATCAAACTGATTGTCAATCAGATCAATCTGCTCATATTTCACGCCATGGGCTTTGAGCGACTGGCTCGAATCGCCGTATAAGCCGATCATCTCCTGAAGGGAATCATAGGGAGTTCCGGTCAGTGAAATCATCGTATCGCCATGTTTCAGCAAAGCGGAAAAAGCAAGCCAGAGGGCGTTGGTGCCGCTCATGATGTGCGGTCTCACAAGAGCGTCTTCGCATCCGAGCACTTCGGCAAAAATGCTTTCGAGCTTATCTCTGCCGGTATCATAGTTGCCGTATCCGTTGATATCGGCAAAATCTGTGTAGGAAACTCTGTTATTGATAAAAGCAGAAAGAATGCGGTCGGAATTTCTGATGCAGATATCGTCAAGCTCTTGATAGACGTCCTTCAGATCCTCTTCAGCCTGCTTTGCATAATTCAGTATATTTTCATCAATCTGGTTTAAAATCATGTCTGTTACCTCGGTTTCAGATATTCATTATAGCTGTTTTCGGTTTGCTGTGCAGATGAATCATTTTTTTACTTTGCGACTGTCAAACCGGCAGACGGTTAAACTATAATAGTGATAACTGAATGCAATTCCGATCAATCTTGTACACGGCAGGAGTCCCATATGAGCAATAACGAAAAAAAACCGCTTTTCAGAAAGAAAGCGCTCGATCGAATATCAAATCCGGATCAGCTGACTGATTATCTTCATGTCGCAGCACCGTCTGTATGGCTGGTGATGCTGGCAGTGATTGCAATGCTCACGGGAGTGCTTGCCTGGTCATCAATCGGGACGCTGAAAACATATGTGAATGCTTCGGTGACCGTCACTGACGGCTATGCAGAAGTGGTTCCTGTTCAGAGCACAGAGCTGGCTGCCGGTATGCCGGTTGAAGTGGGAAATGAAACATATGCCATTAAACTGACCTTTACAGATGAGTACGGACACATGATCGGCTACCTTGAAGTGACGCTGCCTGATGGCAGATATGACGGAAAAATCCTGACAGAAGAAGTCCGGCCGATCGACTTCCTGTTTGAAAGCAGGTGAAGCGATGAGCGTCAGACGGGTCAGAAAACCGTGCACAAAAGGCGTTGCAAGGGTTCCGGTTGTCATGCAGCTGGAGAATCTGGAATGCGGTGCGGCAGCCCTTGCAATGGTGATGGCATATTACGGCAAATGGGTGCCGCTTGAACAGGTGAGACTGGATTGCGGCGTATCAAGAGACGGATCAAATGCCCGGAATATGTATCTGGCAGCACAGAATTACGGCTTTGATGTCAGAGCTCTCAGGATGAGTCCGGAATCTCTGAAAAGTTCAGGGACATTCCCGTGCATCATCCACTGGAACATGAATCATTTTGTCGTGCTGGACGGCTTCCGGGGAAATAAAGTCTATATCAACGATCCGGCCAGAGGCAGGGTAAAGATCAGCTGGGATGAATTTGACCGTTCGTTTACGGGCATCGTGCTGATTCCTGTTCCTTCTGAGCAATTTGAACCTTCCGGAAAGAGAAAGAGCACAATTGAATTTGCAGCAAGACGGCTGAACAAAGCCGGCGGGGCTGTGATTTTCGTCATGCTGAGTACGGTGATTTCGTATTTCTTCGGCATCTTCAATTCAGTCACTTCGAGAATTTTTGTCGACCGTCTGTTAAGCGGACGCAATCCGGAATGGGTACCGTATTTCTTCGGATTTCTGACAATGCTTGCAGTCATGCAGCTGGCTGTCAGCTGGGTGCAGGCAGTCTATTCGCTGCGGATCAACGGCAGTATGGCTGTCATCGGCAGCACATCCTATATGTGGCAGGTGCTCCGCAAACCGATGGAGTTCTTTTCCCAGCGCATGGCCGGCGATATCCAGTCCAGACAGTCCCTGAATGAAACAATTGCCGCAACTCTCATCTCCACATTTGCGCCGTTATTGCTGAATTCTGCGATGATGATTTTCTATCTTGTACTGATGCTGAAGCAGAGCGTGATGTTAACGTGCATCGGACTGGGAACATTGTTGCTGAATGTCATCGTCAATACATATATTTCAAGCCGGCGCATCAACATCACAAGAGTGCAGATGAGAGATGCTTCAAAGCTTGAATCCACGACAGTCACAGGCATTGCAATGATTGAAACGATCAAGGCAAGCGGTGCCGAGAACGGGTTTTTCCGCAAATGGGCAGGCTATCAGGCTTCCGTCAATTCAGCTCAGGTTGAATCTTTGAAAACAAATACCATTCTCGGTATGATTCCTTCATTTCTGAGCACAATTGCAAATTATTCGGTATTGCTGCTGGGAATCATGCTGACGATGCAGCACCGTTTCACGCTCGGTGCAGTGATGATGTTTCAGGGGTTCTTAAGCTCTTTTATGGCGCCTGCCTCTTCTTTGATCGGCGCTACTCAGAGCATTCAGGAAATGCGCACCCAGATGGAGCGGGTAGAGGATGTCATGCAGTATCCGGCTGACGTCGGTCTGACAGATGATTCTGCTTCTGACATGCCGCTCAGAAAACTGAAGGGCGAAGTTGAGCTGAAGAATATCACATTCGGCTATTCAAAGCTTGCCGATCCTTTGCTCAGGGATTTTTCGCTGCATATCAAGGCCGGATCATCGGTTGCGATAGTCGGTGCAAGCGGCTGCGGGAAGTCGACACTTGCAAAGCTGATCAGCGGTCTTTATCAGCCCTGGGAGGGTGAGATTCTTTTTGACGGCAGAAAACGCAGGGAATATCCGCGTGACGTATTGACCGGCTCACTGGCAGTCGTCGATCAGGATATTGTGATTTTTGAGGATACGGTGGCTGAGAATATCAGAATGTGGGACCATACGATCATGGATTTTGAAATGATTCTGGCGGCCAGAGATGCACAGATCCATGATGATATCACCCGCATGGAGGGCGGCTATCATCATAAGATTCTTTCCCGCGGCACCAATCTTTCAGGCGGTCAGAGACAGCGGATTGAGATTGCCCGTGCCCTGGCACAGGACCCGAGCATTCTGATCATGGATGAAGCGACCAGTGCGCTTGATGCGAAGACTGAATTCGGTGTGACGGAAGCGATCCGCAACAGGGGGATCACATGCATCGTGATTGCGCATCGTCTTTCCACGATCAGGGACTGCGATGAGATTATTGTGCTTGATCACGGCAGTATTGTTGAAAGAGGCACACACGAAGAGCTGATGAAGCAGAGCGGTGCTTATGCAAAGCTTGTGACAAGTGAGTAGGAGGTCCGGCGATGGGTTGGGTTGAAAACCAGATAGAAGAAAGACGCAAAGCTGACCTCAATATGCTTGAGGATGCATTTGCGGCGGTTGCCGGGGTTGTTCTTGATGAGCGCAGCGCACAGACACTCAGTGACCGCAGAATCGTGACAGAACATGTCATCGATGAAATTCTCAAATATTATCATGAAACACATGTTGAACCGGATGAAAATATCACCGATCCCGAAGAACAGCTTGACTATTGTCTGCGTCCTTCCGGTCTGATGCGCCGTGAAGTGGTGCTGGATGAGGGCTGGTATCATGATTCGTTCGGTCCTCTGATTGCCTTTACAAAGGATGAAGGTCTGCCGGTGGCACTTCTGCCGGGAATGCTTGGCTACACTTACCGCGATCCGAAAACCGGAAAAACGGAACGGATCAACCAGCACTGGAAAGATCATTTCACACCGGATGCCTATTGTTTCTACCGTCCTTTGCCGCAGCGGTCGATCGGGGTTACGGATCTTTTGATCTATATGAAGGGCTGTGTGAATACCAACGATATCATTCTGACGCTTGGACTGACGCTTGTATGCACGGCGGCAGGAATGCTGATACCGCGCATCACAAGAGCACTGACCGGACCGATTCTCAATTATTCTGAAATCGGTGCACTCGGCGGGGCGGCGGTGACTCTTTTCAGCATTGCGCTTGCGATCAGGCTGCTTGAAAGCATCAGAAGCCTGATCAATGCAAGAATCGGGACAAAGACTTCTCTCGGTGTGCAGGCATCGATGATGATGCGTCTTTTATCGCTTCCTCCTTCCTTTTTCAGAAGGTACAGTGCCGGTGAACTGAAGAGCCGTTCCATGTCGGTCAGTACCTTATGCACTCTGATGATGGATATTGTTCTGGGAACCGGGCTTTCAGCGATTGTTTCTTTGCTTTATATCGGACAGATTTTCAGGTTTTCAAGAGCTCTTGTACTGCCTTCGCTGCTCATGGTTGCCGCAAGTGCGGGTTTCTCGGCATTGACGACATTTGCATCGATCAGTATCAGATCGAAGCATATGGAGCTTTCGGCAAAGGAATCGGGCATGAGCTATGCGATGATTTCGGGAATACAGAAAATCAGGCTGACCGGTTCGGAGCGCAGAATCTTTGCAAGATGGCTGAAGCTCTATTCAGAAAGTGCCGAGCTTACCTACAACCCGCCCGCATTTATCAAGCTCAACACCGTGATTTCAACAGCGATCGGTCTGATTTCAAGCATTGTGATTTATTTCATTGCGCTTTCCAATCAGCTTGATCAATCCACATATTTAGCATTTATGGCAGCGTACGGGGCTCTTGCGGGAGCGTTCACCATGCTCAGCTCAGTCGCTCTCAAAGCAGCTGAAATCAGGCCGATTCTGCAGATGGCGGAGCCGTTTCTGAAAGCGGCACCCGAAACTGCCGGAACCCGTGAAATGATTAACGGAATCCGCGGCGGCATTGAACTCGAACATGTTTCCTTCCGTTATGACAAAGAACAGAACTACATTCTGAAAGATATCTCGCTGAAGGTAAAGCCCGGTGAGTATGTTGCGATTGTCGGCCGCACCGGATGCGGAAAATCAACATTGATGCGTCTGCTTCTTGGCTTTGAAGTGCCGGAACACGGATCTGTATTCTATGACGGACGGGATCTTGCGATGCTGGATCTGCAGAGTCTGCGCCGCTGTATCGGCACTGTCATGCAGGATGCCGGTCTCTTTCCCGGTGACATCTATTCCAATATCGTGATTTCAGCCCCGCATTTAACCGTGGCTGATGCCTGGGAAGCGGCAGAGACAGCCGGAATAGCCGATGATATCAGAAACCTGCCGATGGGAATGAGCACACTGATTTCGGAAGGACAGGGCGGTTTTTCAGGCGGCCAGAAGCAGAGACTGATGATTGCACGGGCGATTGTCGGCAAGCCGAAGGTTCTTCTGTTTGATGAAGCGACCAGTGCCCTTGACAATGTGACGCAGAAGAAAGTCACCGATGCACTTGAGAAGATGAAATGCACAAGAATTGTCATCGGCCACCGGCTTTCCACAATCCGCCATTGCGACAGAATCCTGATGCTCGATGAAGGAAGAATCGCGGAGCAGGGCACTTATGAAGAGCTCATCGCCTTAAACGGTAAATTTGCCGAAATGATCAGACGGCAGCGTCTGGATGAAGAAGAGAAGAATTCCAAAGACGGATGATGAATCTGTACACAAAGACAGTCAGCTGATAATTTATAGAGAAATAACATGCAGAGGATGACAGTATGAAGAAAGTGATTGAAACCATAAAGAAGGTTCCCTGGTGGGGATATGTATTCGGCATCGTTTATTTTGCACTGCAGTACGGCATGTACAGATTCGGTGATTATCTCAGCCATGTGATCGGCACGGCAGGACATGCCATTGAACCGAAAATTCCGTTCATCGACGATCTGTTTCCGGTCATTCCGGTATTTGTCGTGCCTTATATTTATTCATATATCTTCTGGATCATGGGCCCGATAGCAGTTTCATTGACAAAGAAGAGAAACTTCGTGAACTATATCTGCGGTCTGTCCCTGGCGTATTTCATCGGCTTTCTGTTTTTTGTCTTTATGCCGACCTATATGGACAGAGCGAAAGAGGGCATCATGGCAGCTGCCGGACAGCCCGGCTTTTTCAACGGTCTTCTGAAGGGCGTATATGCGGCGGATGGCAGCAATCTTGCCTTCAACCTGTTTCCTTCCTATCACTGCTTGATTTCCCTGTATTGCTATCTTGGTGTCAGGAAGCAGCCTGAGATTTCAAAAGGCTTCCAGTATTACTCTCTGATCATGACTGTTCTGATCTGTCTTTCCACGCTTTTCACCAAGCAGCATTACATCTGCGATATGATCGGCGGACTGGGAATTTCACTGCTCTGCTATATTCTGATGAACAGACTTGATCCCGGGAAGAGATTCGGTGACTGACTTCAGTCACTTTTTTTGTTGAAAAATGTTTCATCAGAATCGAAAAAGAATTACATTGACAAGGCAATATGAAAATGATACCTTTTACGCAGTCATGAAGGCATGGTCCCGAATGACACTGAACAGGAGAGCTTATGAAGGTTGTAAAAAGAACAGTCAGATGTATTTCCGCCAGTGAGATGAGTTCCGGTTTCTCAATGTTGATCATTTAGAAACCGTTTTTTTTGGAAAACTTCTTATAAGGCTCTGTATGAGCCTGCCACGCAAAGCCATTATGAATACTGTTGATCAGAAGGGAGAATCACTATGGCAAAAAGGACAGACATCAAAAAAGTATTGATCATCGGATCAGGTCCCATCGTTATCGGCCAGGCGGCAGAGTTTGACTATGCCGGCACCCAGGCATGCATTGCCCTCAGGGAAGAAGGCTATGAAGTTATTCTCTGCAATTCCAATCCGGCTACCATTATGACGGATACACAGATGGCGGATAAAGTCTACATGGAACCGCTGACCCTCGAATACATCGCCAAGATTCTCCGGTATGAAAGACCGGATGCGATCGTTCCGGGTATCGGCGGACAGACAGGTCTCAATCTGGCGGTTCAGCTCGACAAAAAGGGAATCCTGAAAGAATGCGGCGTTGAGCTGCTCGGCACACCGAGAGAAAGTATCGAACGTGCTGAAGACAGACAGATGTTCAAGGAGATGTGCCAGAAGATCGGCGAGCCGGTCATTCCTTCCGAAATCACCTACAGCATCGAAGAAGCAAAAGAAGCCGCAAAGCATATCGGTTATCCGGTTGTTCTGCGACCTGCCTTTACACTCGGCGGCACCGGCGGCGGATTTGCCAACAACGAGCAGGAACTGATTGATATCGGTATCAATGCATTCAATCTTTCACCGGTTCATCAGGTCCTGATTGAAAAGAGCGTCAAGGGCTACAAGGAAATCGAATTTGAAGTCATGCGTGATACAAACGACAAGACGATCACGATCTGCGGCATGGAAAATGTCGATCCGGTCGGCGTTCATACCGGTGACTCCATCGTTGTCGCTCCGATTCTTTCGCTCAATGACCACGATCTGAAGATGCTCAATGACAGTGCCATCAAGATCATCCGTGAACTGAAGATCGAAGGCGGCTGCAACGTTCAGTTCGCTCTGCATCCTGAGACAAGCGAATACTACCTGATCGAAGTCAATCCGCGTGTTTCCCGTTCCTCTGCCTTAGCTTCCAAGGCAAGCGGCTATCCGATCGCAAGAGTCAGCGCCAAGATTGCCATGGGCATGGCCCTTGAAGATATCGAAGTTGCCGGCACAACTGCCGACAAGGAACCCAGCCTCGACTACATCGTTGCCAAGTTCCCGCGCTTCCCGTTTGACAAATTCCCCAACACTCCCAATCAGCTCGGTACCCAGATGAAGGCAACCGGCGAAGTTATGGGAATCGGTGCCAATCTGGAGGAGTGCATGCTCAAGAGCGTTCGTTCCCTGGAAACCGGCGTCAATCATCTCTACTCCGCAAAATTCGATTCATACACAACCGAAGAGCTGCTTCAGTATGTGTCTGAATTCCGCTTTGACAACATCTTTGCGGTAACCGAACTGATCAGAAGAGATGTACCTCTTGCAAAGATCCATGAGATCACAATGATCACAAATCTCTTCCTGGAATCCATTCAGAAGATCGTCATGATGGAAAGAAAGCTCGCCGCAAATCCGGACAGCCTCGAAGTTCTCAAAGAAGCGAAGAAGATGGGTTTCTGCGATGCTTATATCGGCAGGCTCTGGAAGCAGAATGAACTGTATGTCTTCAACATGCGCAAGGAAAACAATCTGTTCCCTGTCTTCAGAATGGTAGACACACTGCATTCAGGAAAATACATCGCTTATCATTACTCCTCCTATACCGGAGAGAATGAATCCAGATTATCCGATAAAAAGAAAATCGTTGTCCTCGGTGCCGGTCCGATCCGTATCGGCCAGGGTGTTGAATTCGACTACTCCACCGTCCATGCCGTACAGACCATCGGCAAGGCCGGCTATGAAGAGATCATCATCAACTCCAACCCGGAGACGGTTTCCACCGACTATACAACAGCTGACAAGCTCTACTTCGAACCGCTGACACCGGAAGATGTCATGAACATCATTCTGTTTGAAAACCCGGTCGGCGTCATCGCTTCACTCGGCGGACAGACTGCCATCAATCTGGCAGAACCGATCATGAAGCGCGGCGTCAATATCATCGGCACAAGCGTTGAAGCAATCGAAAGAGCTGAAAACAGAGACAGCTTTGAAAAGGTTCTGAAGGAACTCGGAATTCCCCAGCCGACAGGCCACGCTGTCACAAAGATCGAAGACGGCATCAGGGCTGCTGCAGAGATCGGCTATCCGGTACTTGTACGTCCTTCGTTTGTCCTGGGTGGACGCGCCATGCAGATTGTCGGCAATGAGGAACAGCTCAGACATTATCTGAAGACCGCTGTTGAAATCGATGAAGAAAAGCCTGTTCTTGTCGACAAGTATATCGGCGGCAAGGAAGTTGAAGTCGATGCTGTCTGTGACGGCCGCGATGTATTCATTCCCGGCATCATGGAACTGGTTGAGCGTACCGGCATTCACTCCGGTGACTCCATCTCGGTCTATCCGGCATTCTCAATCTCCGACAAAGTCAAGGGAATCATCCTGCAGTATACAAAGAAGCTCGGTCTTGGTATCGGCATCATCGGTATCTACAACATCCAGTTCATCGTCGACAAGGATGAAAATGTCTATGTCATCGAGGTCAACCCGCGTTCCTCACGTACGGTTCCGTTCCTTTCCAAGGCAACCGGCTATCCGCTCGCAGATATCGCAACCGAAGTGATCCTCGGCAAGACACTCAAAGAACAGGGCTACTTCGATCTCTATCCGGAGGAAAAGAAGCGCTATTATGTCAAGGTTCCTGTCTTCTCATTCAACAAGATCAAGGGACTTGATGCATATCTGTCTCCGGAAATGAAGTCCACCGGTGAAGCAATCGGCTATGATGACAGACTCAACAGAGCTCTCTACAAGGCACTGCAGGCTTCCGGAATCAGTCTGAGAAACTACGGAACAGTCTTTGCGACAATTGCCGATGATGATAAGGAAGAAGCACTGCCTCTGATCAGACGCTTCTATAACCTCGGCTTCAATATCGAAGCGACAAAGGGAACTGCCGAATTCCTCAAGAAGAACGGCATCCGCACCCACGTCCGCAAGAAGATCAGCGAAGATCCCGAAGATATCCCGGGAGCAATCCGTCAGGGTCATATCGCCTATATGATCAACACCAGAAAGATCCAGTCTGCCGATGAAGCAAATGACGGTGCAATGATCCGTATGTGTGCAGTTGAAAACAACACAACGATCTTCACATCTCTGGATACCGTGCGTGCATTGCTCGATGTTCTGGAAGAGATCACTCTCAGAATTTCAACAATCGACGCCTGAAATACTTCAAAAACATGCCTGAAAAACGGCATGTTTTTTTGATGAAAGTTTGATGAGATCAGATTGATTCTCTCTGCGGTCCATATGAAAACGTTTTAATCTTCTGTATAATACGTTAAACAGGAAAGAGGAAAAATAATATGGAATTCAAACCTGAGAAGAAGCTTGGCTTCGGTCTGATGAGACTGCCCAGAAACAATCCCGACAATGCATCGGATGTCGATGTCGAGCAGGTCAAGGACATGGTTGACATGTTCATGAAGAAAGGCTTCACATATTTCGATACTGCCTGGATGTACAACGGCTTCGCTTCCGAATGTGTTGCAAAGGAAGCTCTGTGCGACCGCTATGACAGATCAACATTCACACTTGCGACAAAACTTCATGCCGGTTTCTTTGACAGCTATGAAGACCGTGACAAGGTGTTCAATGAACAGCTGAGAAAAACCGGTGCCGGTTATTTTGACTACTATCTTCTGCATGGAATTGAAGAAGATATGCTGCCGAAATACGAAAAGTACAATGTGTTTGACTGGATTCTTGAAAAGAAGGAACAGGGATTGGTGAAACATGCAGGCTTCTCATTCCATGACAAACCGGAACTTCTTGATGAAATCCTGACAAAGCATCCGCAGATGGAATTCGTTCAGCTGCAGCTCAATTATCTTGACTGGGAATCTGAATGGATTCAGAGCAGAGCCTGCTATGAGGTTGCTGTGAAGCACAACAAGCCGGTAGTGGTCATGGAACCCTGCAAAGGCGGCACACTTGCAAAAATTCCCGAAGAAGCAGAAAAGCTGCTGAAGGATTATGACAGCTCTGCCAGCATTCCGAGCTGGGCAATCCGTTTTGCGGCAAGCCTGCCCAATGTCATGTGCGTTCTTTCGGGAATGAGCAATCTTGAACAGATGGCGGACAACACATCCTATATGGAGAATTTTGTACCGTTGACTGAAGAAGAAAAACAGCTCTGCTTCAAAGTCGCAGAGATCATCAATTCACAGATCACGGTTCCCTGCACAGCCTGCGGCATTGCACGGAAGGCTGCCCGATGCAGATTCCGATTCCCGAATACTTCTCTATATATAATGAAGACATGCGCGAGCATCTTGAAGAAAAGGGATGGACGATCAACTTCACCAATTACGATATCCTTGCTTCAAAACAGGGCAAGGCAAGCGACTGCATCGGATGCGGACAGTGCGAAGGAGTCTGCCCCCAGCACCTTTCGATCATCGATTATCTGAAGGATGTCGCCGCTCACTACGAACACTGATCACAAACAAAAAAGCGTCAGGAATGGCGCTTTTTGGATGTTCTGGACTTTGGTGCAAGATACAGGGACAGACCGAAGAAACAGCAGGCGGCAAGCAGAAGGATATGAAGAATCCAGCGTAAAGGATTCAGCAAAGGGGTGATGATGAAGGTCAGCAGCTTCAGAATCATCCAGATCCCGCTCAGTATGTATGCATAGATTTCAGCCTGTTTTCTGCTCATTGATGTGTCTGTTCCTTTTTCAATCGCTCGTGGTTATAATAATACCATGCGAGGAAATATTTATGCTGGATTACGGAAAATTAATATCTGAAAAAGCAGAAAAAATGAGACCCTCGGGCATCAGAAGATTCTTCGATCTTGTGTCGGAAATGCCGGAATGCATCTCACTCGGTGTGGGTGAACCGGATTTCCAGACACCGTGGGATGTCCGTGACTCCGCCATCAACTCTCTGGAGATCGGCAGAACAAAATATACGGCAAACGCAGGTCTGAAAGAACTGCGCACCGAGATCTGCAGATGGCTGAAGCGCAGATACGGTCTTGAATATAGAGAAGATGAAGCTCTGGTGACGGTCGGCGGCAGCGAAGCGATTGATCTTGCGATCAGAGCCCTTGTTGAGCCGGGCGATGAAGTCATCATTCCGGAGCCGTGCTTTGTATGCTATGACCCGATTACGACTTTGACGGGCGGCGTACCTGTGCCGGTAGAGACATATGAAGAAAATGAATTCCGTGTGACTGCAGAGCAGATCAAAGCGGCAATCACGGACCGCACAAAGGTTCTTGTGCTCGGCTATCCGAACAACCCGACCGGAGCGGTTCTCAGACATGAAGACCTTGAAGCGATTGCCGAAGTTCTGAGAGGCACCGATATCATCGTGCTTTCCGATGAAATCTATTCCGAACTGAATTATACCGGCCATCATGAATCGATTGCGTCTTTTGAAGGAATGAAGGAAAGAACAATCGTTGTCAACGGCTTTTCCAAAACCTATGCAATGACCGGCTGGCGCTTGGGCTATGCGGTTGGTCCGAAGCCTCTGATTGCGGCGATGACAAAGATTCATCAAAGCTGCATCATGTCAGCTCCGACCACTTCCCAGTATGCGGCAATCACCGCCCTGAAGGATTGCGATGATGATATTGAAGTGATGAGAAAGCAGTATGATATGAGACGTCAGTACTGCGTCAGAAAGCTCAATGAGATGGGACTGCATACATTCGAACCGAAAGGCGCATTCTATCTCTTCCCCAATATCACAAGCAGCGGTATGAGCTCGGATGAATTCTGCGAACAGCTGTTAAGCCGCAAGCATGTGGCAATCATTCCCGGCAATGCCTTCGGCGCATGCGGGGAAGGCTATGCAAGAATCAGCTATGCCTACAGCATTGACCATCTGCGTGAAGCAATGAAGAGAATCGGGGAATTCCTGGAAGAAATCAAAGAGGAGAATAATCATGGATGAAATGAAAGTGCTTGACCTTCTGTCACTGAACCCGCGTGCATCTGTATGCGATCTGGCGGACATTCTCGGTGAAAGCGAAGAAGATGTTGAAAAAGTAAAGAAGTCACTGGAAGAAAAGAAGATTATCTGCGGCTATCACACCGTCATCAACTGGGATAAGACAAATATCGATCACGTCGATGCGTTTATCGGCGTTTCCGCAAAGCCGGAAAGAGGAAGGGGATATGACAAGATTGCTGAAAGAATTGCCCGCTTCCCGGAAGTTTCCTCTCTCTATCTGACCAGCGGCACTTCTGAATTTCTGCTGAATATCAACGCCAAGACAATGCGTGAAGTCGCTGACTTCGTCGGTGAAAAGCTCGCTCCGCTTGAAGGTGTCGCATCCACGGTAACCATGTTCGTCCTGAAAAAATACAAGGTGAACGGCGTGACCATGGAAATGAAAACAGACGCCGAGGACGACCGTCTTCCCGTCTCCGCTTAATACACAGTAAATGCCTGATTTCCTCAGATTTTCATCAGCAAAAAGCAGTGAAAATGTACGATGAAATCGGGCATTTTTATGTTTACAAGAGTGTCGTTAACTGATATTATTATTCGGCGAGTGGTTAAAACCGCTCCTTGCCAGAAATGGCCGTTTAGACCAGAAGGAGGTGTACGAATGAAAAAGTATGAAGTCATGTACATCATCAATGAGTCTGTCGAAGCTGAAAAGAGAGCAGAACTGATTGAAAACTTCGCCAAGATCATCACTGATAACGGCGGTGTTGTCAACAAGACAGACGAGTGGGGAATGCGCGAGTTCGCATACCGCATTGATTACATGAAGAAGGGTTACTATGTTGTAGTATCCTTCGAAGCAGACAACGAGTGTGTCAAGGAATTTGACCGTCTGATGCGCATCAACGCCAACGTAGTCCGTTTCCTGATTACACGGGACGAAGCTCCGGTTCGGGAGGCAAAGAAATGATCAACCGCGTTGTTCTGGTTGGAAGGCTGACCAGAGACGTCGAGGTCCGCAAAACACAGAGCAATCTCTCAGTGGCATCCTTCACGGTTGCGATTGACAACCGCAGAAGAGCAAATGACGGAACAGCTCAGAACACAGCTGATTTCATCAACTGCGTCGCCTGGAGACAGTCAGCGGATTTCCTCGGACAGTATGCCAGAAAGGGCGCCATGGTCGGCGTCGAAGGCAGACTGCAGACCCGCAATTATGAACGCGACGGCCAGAAGGTTTATGTCACGGAAGTCGTTTGCGACAGCGTGTCTCTTCTGGAATCAAGAGCTCAGTCAGAAGCCAGAGCGCAGAACAGCGGCGGTTATCAGGACAGCTACCAGCCGAGCTATCAGCAGCCTGCATATCAGCAGAGCTACCAGCAGCCGTCCTATTCCCAGCCGACCCAGCAGCCGTCATTCGATGATGGTTTCGGATCTTCGGCCGGGCTGGATATTTCCAGTGATGACCTGCCCTTTTAATGAAAAAGGAGAAAAGAAATGGCATTCAGAAAGCAGAGAACAGGCCGCAGAAAGGTCTGCTACTTCACAAAGAATAACATCGAATATATCGATTACAAAGATGTTGAGCTTTTGAAGAAGTTCATCAGTGCCAACGGAAAGATTACTCCGCGCCGTGTCACAGGTACACGTGCGAAGTATCAGCGTCAGCTGGCTGTCGCAATCAAGCGCGCCCGTCAGATGGCACTGCTTCCTTACGTTGAAGACTGACAAAAGAGATGAAACTGTCCGTGAAGGACAGTTTTTTTTAGGCTGTGAGCAGACACATGTATAAATTCCGTGTGTTTTAAGGCTGATTTTGGTAGACTGTTAGTGAATGGTCTTCCTGAGTGTTTCGGACGCGAAGGAAGGTGAGGTGTATTGTATGAATAATCAGACAGCAATCTCAGAAGAACTGAAAGCGTGGATTCTGGAACAGCAGGACAGCAGATATACAGTCGAAAGAGCGTGTGATGACAAAACCGAATCAATCATCCTGAAGACTGATTCTGCAAGCGCAACAATCACGCTCTACAGCATTGAATACACAATCTGCGAGCTCAGGGTTGTCGATGCGAAGCAGGAAAATGTTTTCTACCTTCATTTTGAACTGAATGATCTCGATCATGCAAAGGGACTCTTCCTTGAAATGAAGGAATCACTTCTGAAGCAGAAAACTGATACGGCAATCCATGTGCTCTTATGCTGCACATGCGGACTGACAACATCCTATTTCACAATGAATCTCAATGAATCCGTACGGGTCATGGGAATGAAAATGGATTTTGACGCAGTGCCGTATGATAAACTTTATGAAAGCGCGCAGGACAAGGATGTGATTCTGATCGCACCGCAGATCGGCTATCAGCTCAAAAAAGCCCGTGCGATCCTGAGTGACAAACTGGTACTTGAGATACCGGCAGCTATCTTTTCGCGCTATGATGTATTCGGGCTGATCAATCTGATCAAAGATGAATACGAAAAGCATAAACAGTCTGAAACCGTGCAGGCAGAAGGTGTTCAGGAGCTTGTCAGTACGGAAGGCTCCACATTGATTCTTTCTGTCATTGACATGGAAGGCAGAACCCAGCTTGCCTACCGTGTCTATGGTCAGAATGAAATCGTCATGCAGAATCAGATTGTCAAGGAAAGATACCGGGCTGAGGATATCTGTGATGTCATCGGGAGCGTGCTCCGCATGAATCAGAATATCAGAACGATCTGCCTTGTTTCGCCGGGCAGCTTCCATGAAGGAAAGCTGACATACGAAAAAGGAAACATCTTCAATTTCGATGTCAGAACAAATATCGAAGAGAAGTTCGGAATCAGAACACTGACGATAAACGATACCGATGCGATTGCGCTCGGCTACAGTCAGAAAGAACTGAACGGTGAAATGGCCGCGTTCTACTTTGTGCCCAGCGGCGAATATGCCGGAAATATCGGTATTTCGGCATACGGACGTATATTCGGTACGGCAGGCCATATGGGCGGTTCCCAGCTTGCCGGCATTACGGATATTACGACATTCCCGAAAAATCCGTATGCACTTGCAAAGACACCGGAAGGCAATGTTGCCTTATGTGCAAGATATCTGACCGGTCTGATTACATATACGGGATGTTCTCATATCGCATTCTATGCGAAAATGATTCCGGACACATCGGAGCTGATTCAGGAAATCGGAAAGTTTATCCGTCCTGAATATATTCCTCAGATTGTAAGGGTGAACAGCGTCAGGGAATACCTGTACGATGGTGCCATGTATTATATAAACAGCAGAAAGGATTCTTAGTTATGGAAATCGAACTGAAAAAAGACGGTACACATCTGGATGCCGTTATGCACGGCCGCATTGATACGGCAACTTCTGCGGAAGCAGAATCAATTCTGATTCCGGCGATTGAAGGGATTGATGACCTTGTGCTGGATTTTGAAGACATTCAGTACATTTCATCCGCGGGCCTGCGTGTGCTGCTTCTTGTCTACAAGAAGATGGCAGTTCAGGGGGAAATGAAGCTGATCCACGTGAATGAAATGGTCAGAGAGGTGCTCGACATCACCGGTTTCCTGGACATCATGAATGTGGAATAGTCTGGCTGATATGAGCTTGATCAGTCATAACAGTTTAAAGCCGGAGGAACCATGATCATGAGAGAAATGACAGTTGACGCAACCGTTGAAAATATACCTGCCGTAACAGATTTTGTGAACCGGAAACTGGAAGAACTGCAATGCCCGCCGAAATCGCAGATGCAGATCGATATTGCGATCGATGAACTTTTTGGAAATATTTCCAATTATGCATACAAGCCGGACATCGGACCGGCAACCGTCAGAGTTGAAGTGGAGAAACATCCGGTAGCGGTGACCATCACTTTCATTGACGGCGGAAGGCAGTTTGATCCGCTCAGCACGGATGAGCCGGATGTCACTCTGCCGGCGTCCGAGCGCAGGATCGGAGGTCTGGGCTTATATCTTGTCCGCAAGACGATGGATGAGATCACATATGAGTACAGAAACGGAAAAAACATTCTGAAGATCAGAAAAAATATATAACAGTTTTTGATTGCTATTTTTACATCAGTGCATTCATACAGTGAGTGCGGAAGAACGGTCACCCCGGAAGGGTTTGAACCGGTGACAGACAGAATTTCGGAGGAAAAATAAATGAGTCTGACAGATTCATCTGCTAATGGAACAGTATTGACAATATTTCTGAAGGGACATATTGATTCAGCCAATGCGGCTGACACGGAAAAGGAAATCAACGATGCGCGCTCAGCTCATCCTGAATGCACATCACTGATCATTGACGCATCGGATCTTGAATATATTTCAAGTGCAGGTCTGCGTGTGATTCTGCGTCTGAGAAAAGCGTATCCCGATCTGAAGGTGGTCGATGTTTCGGCAGAAGTCTATGAAATCTTTGATATGACCGGCTTTACCGAGATGATGAAAATCGAGAAGGCTTACCGTGAAATCTCAGTGGAAGGCTGCGAAGTCATCGGTCAGGGATCAAACGGTAAGGTTTACCGGATTGACAGAGATACCATTGTCAAAGTGTACAAGAATCCTGATTCACTTCCCGACATCCAGCGTGAGCGCGAACTGGCAAGACATGCCTTTGTACTCGGTATTCCGACAGCCATTCCCTATGATGTTGTCAAGGTTGACGGCGGATATGGATCTGTGTTTGAGCTGCTCAATGCAAAATCCTTTGCCAAGTGGCTGGCAGCCGAACCGGAATCACTTGATGAAATCGTCAGAATTTCAGTCGATCTTCTGAAGAAGATTCACGCAACCACGGTTAAACCCGGTGATATGCCCGACATGAGAAAGGTCGCACTGAAGTGGGCTTCCTTTGTCAGAGAACATCTTGCCGAAGAGAAAGGCGAAAAGCTTTACAGAATGGTTGAAGAAGTACCGGTTGACTACCATATGATGCATGGCGACTATCACATCAAGAATGTCATGCTGCAGGATGGCGAAGTGCTTCTGATCGATATGGATACACTATGCCACGGTCATCCTGTATTTGAGTTCGCATCCATCTTCAATGCATATCAGGGATTCTCCTGTGTCGATCATGACAACATCAAGTCATTCCTGGGAATCACATATGAACAGGGCGCTGAACTCTGGGCAAAGACACTGGAGTATTATTTCGATGACAAGACACCTGAAGAGCGTGCCGCCATCGCCGACAAGGCGAAGATTCTCGGCTATACGAGAATTCTGCGCAGATCTTTGAGACGTCATCCTGATACAGACAGGGAAGTCATTGAATTCTGCAGAAAAGAAATCGAGCGTCTGCTTGAGACAACCGATTCGCTGATCTGGTAAAAAATAGTTGAAATTTTATATTTTATGCATGAATAGCCTGACTGTGTGTAGCAGTCAGGTTCTTTTTTGGTATAATTGACTGGTGTTTTTGATTGAACATGTGTCCGGAATCCGGACGAGCGAAAGGGGATTTATGTTCGAAAAACTCTTTAAACTGAAAGAAAACGGAACAAACGTGCAGACTGAAATTATTGCCGGTCTGACAACATTTGTGACCATGGTTTACATCCTGGCTCTGAACCCGTCAATTCTTTCCGCAGCACCCGGCCTTGAAAATGCCGGCGGTTCCATTCTGTTTGCGACTGCAGTAGCTTCCGCAATTGCATGTTTCTGCATGGCAGCTTTCTCCAATAAGCCGTTTGCACTTTCGGCCGGTCTCGGTCTGAATGCTTACTTTGCATATACAGTCTGCGGCGCGATGGGCTACAGCTGGAAGGTCGCACTGACTGCCGTATTTGCTGAAGGTCTGATCTTTATCATCATGTCTCTGACAAATATCCGTGAAGCAATCTTCAATGCAATCCCGAAGAGCCTGAAAACTGCAGTTTCTGTCGGTATCGGATTATTCATCACATTCATCGGTCTGCAGAATGCACATGTCATTGTCGACGGATCAACACTTGTTTCTCTTTATTCCGTCAAAAATGCACTGGCAAACGGTACATTCATGACCGAAGGCATTACGGTTGTTCTGGCTCTGATCGGTGTGATTGTCACTTCCTGGCTGCTGATCAAAGGCGTTAAGGGCTACATGCTGTTCGGCATTCTGATCACATGGGTTCTCGGCATTATCTGCCAGCTGTCAGGACTCTATGTTCCGGATCCCGCTGCCGGTTTCTATTCCGTTATTCCGACAAGCTTCTTCGCACTGCCTGATCTTTCAGTCAACATGATCGGCCAGTTCGACTTCAGCTTCATTACGACACATACACTCGACTTCATTGTCATTCTGTTTGCATTCCTGTTCGTCGATGTCTTCGACACACTCGGAACTGTCATCGGCTGTGCTTCCAAGGCAAATATGCTGGATGAAGACGGCAAGCTGCCGGGCATCAGAGGCGTACTGCTGGCGGATGCAGTCGGAACAACTGTCGGCGCATTCCTCGGTACATCAACCGTCACAACATTCGTTGAATCTTCTTCCGGTATCACCGAAGGCGGAAGAACCGGTCTCACAGCTGTTGTCACAGGTTTCCTGTTCCTGGTATCCCTGGTTCTGGCTCCGCTGTTCCTGACAATCCCGTCATTTGCGACAGCACCGGCACTGATCGTTGTCGGCTTCCTGATGATGCAGCAGGTCAGGAACATCGACTGGAATGATCTTGCCGAAGCAATTCCCTGCTTCATTGCAATTACAATGATGGGCTTTGCATACTCCATTTCCGACGGTATCGCATTCGGCATCATCTCCTATGTACTGATTGCGCTGCTCACAAAGAGAACACAGAATATGTCAGTTCTGATGTATGTTCTCGCTGTCCTCTTTGTACTGAAGTATATTCTGATCTGATTCAAAGGCCGGAGCTGAGTGCTCCGGTCTTGTTTTATTCATGACATGCCTGTGATAGAATACACACATTGACAGGAGGACCTGATATGTTCCGCGATGTGACACGATATAAGCAGAAACTGACGACTGAAGAATGCATCGACATTCTGATTCATACAAAACGGGGAGTGCTCTCCGTAAACGGGGATGAGGGATATCCGTACTGCATGCCGATCAATCATTACTACCGTGCGGAAGACGGGAATATTTATTTCCACGGCGGCAAGCACGGACACAAAATCGATGCGCTGAAAAATGATGACAGAGTCTGCTTCTGCGTATATTCCGATCCGATTGAAGTGGAAGGCGAATGGTATTATGACTTCAAAAGCGTCATTGTATTCGGCAGAGCAAGGCCGGTGGATGATGAAACAATGATAAAGATCAGCCGCGAGCTCTGTTATAAGTTTACCGATGATGAAGCATATATCGAACGCGAGATTGAAAACCACGCAGCCGGTACGCTGGCGTTTGAAATCATTCCCGAACATATCACCGGCAAGATTGTCCATGAAAGATAACAGGAGTTAATATGTCAGATTTCAAAGAACTTTATGATCTGAATCCCTATATGCAGGAGTTTGATACGCATGTACTCTCATGCACGCCAAAGGGAAATCTCTATGAGATTATCCTGGAGGAAACAGCTTTCTATCCCAAAGGCGGCGGTCAGCCCTGCGATGAAGGAATGCTCAATGATGTCAGTGTGATTGATGTGCAGCAGAAAGCGGAAGGAATTGTCCATACATGTACAGGTCCGCTTGAAGCGGGAAGTGCCGTGCACGGGCAGATTGACTGGAACAGAAGATTTGATTTCATGCAGAATCATTCCGGCGAGCATATTGTTTCAGGTCTCATCCATCAGCTTTACGGCTATGACAATGTCGGCTTTCATATGGGTGAAGTGATTCAGATTGATTTTGACGGACCGCTGAATGAAGAACAGCTTCGTGACATTGAGACAAGAGCGAATCAGATTGTCATGAAAAATGAAGAGATCATCGCGCTGTTTCCGGATGAAGAAGAACTGAAGACAATTGACTACCGCTCCAAAAAAGAGCTGAGCGGCGTGGTCAGAATCATCGAAATTCCGGGGGCGGACGTATGCGCATGCTGCGGGACGCATGTGAAGCGGACCGGGGAAATCGGTCTGATCAAACTCTTAAGCTTTCAGAAACATAAAAAAGGAATCCGTGTGGAAATGGTCTGCGGTTTAAGGGCACTTGGCTATGTGCAGAAGGCAATGAGTGAAAATCACGCTGTCAGCGTCATGCTCAGTGCCAAGGAAACCGAAACATCCGCTGCCGTTGATGCACTCCTGAAAGCTTCGGCCCTCAAGGATGTGCGGATCCGGGAAGTGTCTGAAAAACTTCTGAAATACAAGCTTTCCGAATATGAAGAAGGGCAGAAGCTCATCATCGATTTCGAAGATGAACTTGACCGCAATGTACTCAGAAGACACGGAAACGATCTTGCCGAAAAGGCTGAAACAGCAGCCGTTCTCAGCGGAAGTGAGAACCACTGGAATTATTTCATCATTTCCAAAACGGTTGATCTCAAATCAAAGGCAAAAGAGATCAATGAAGCCTTGAGCGGCAGGGGCGGCGGTTCAAAGGAAATGATCCAGGGCAGCTTCAGTGCTTCGGAAAAAGAGATTGAAGAAGCTCTCGGAAGAATTCTTTCCTGATTGATTGAAACAGAGTGATTCTGCCTGGCGCGGGATCGCTTTTTATAATTCAGTATTTTGAAAGAAACAGTTCTTCAGCGCATTGAAATCATTCTTTTTTCATCGGATAATATTGTCAGGATATGCAGCATTCATACATGAATAATCAACGAAGGAGGCTTTATGCAGCATAAAACACTCAAACCGTTCCCGAAGGATTTCCTTTGGGGTGCATCCACCTCTGCCTATCAGGTAGAAGGCGCAAATCTTGAAGACGGAAAGGGACCTTCCTGCCAGGATGTCAAGAAAGTTCCGGAAGGCACATCGCCTCTGGATGTCTGTGCAGACCAGTATCACCGCTACAAGGAAGACATCGCTCTGATGGCTGAAATGGGATTCAAGGTTTACCGTTTCTCCATTTCCTGGAGCCGCATCATTCCGGAAGGAACCGGTGCCGTCAACCCCAAAGGCATTGAGTATTACAACAATGTCATCAACGAATGCCTGAAGTACAATATTGTTCCGCTTGTCACAATGTTCCATTTCGATATGCCGGCAGCCCTTGATAAGAGAGGAAGCTGGTCCAATCCTGAATCAGTCGACTGGTTTGTCAATTTCGCAAAAGTCATGTTTGAAAACTATGGCGACAGAGTGAAATACTGGCTGACAATCAATGAGCAGAATATGCTGACGCTGGTCGGACCGATGATCGGTACATTATGCATTCCGGAAGGCTGCACAAATGTGCTGAAGGAAACATATCAGCAGAACCATCATATGCTGGTTGCCCAGGCGAAGGCGATGGCTTTATGCCATAAGATGCTTCCTGGCGCAAAGATCGGACCTGCACCGAATATCTCACTGATCTATCCGAACTCCAACAAGCCGGAAGACACAATCGCTGCCCAGAATATGAATGCGATCAGAAACTGGCTGTATCTGGATATGGCTGTTTACGGAAAGTACAACAACCTGGTATGGAGTTATCTTGAAGAAAATGATGCAGTGCCTGAATTCCACGAAGGCGATGCAGAAGCTCTTGCCAACGGCCATCCGGACTTCATCGGTTTCAATTACTACTCAACAGGAACTGTCGAAAAGTCAGACGGCACCGAAGTCGGCGGCGGCGATCAGCAGAATTCCCGCGGTCTGCCGGGCGTAGCCAAGAATGTGAAGAACCCGAACCTCATGAAGACAGAATTCGGCTGGGAAATCGACCCGATCGGCTTCAGAAATACTCTCCGTGAAGTTTACAGCAGATACAGACTGCCGATTGTCATTACCGAAAACGGACTTGGCGCATATGACACACTGACCGAAGACGGAAAGGTTCATGACCCGTACAGAATCACCTATCTGCGTGAGCATATCAAGCAGATGCGTCTGGCAATCACGGATGATGTTGAAATGATGGGCTACTGCCCGTGGAGTGCAATCGATCTGATCTCCACTCATGAAGGCATGAAGAAGAGATACGGCTTCATCTATGTCGACAGAGATGAATTCGATCTGAAGACCCTCGACCGCTACAGAAAGGATTCCTTCTACTGGTACAAGAAAGTCATCGCCACAAACGGCGAAGATCTTTCCGATCTTTAATCCATTGCGAAAGACCTGCGGATAATTCTGCAGGTTTTTTTGATGCAGACGTGTCAATGAAAATGATGAGTGATTATAAATAATCACTCATACAACCGCTCTGTTTGTGAAAAAATCTGATATATTTATACAAAAGGGGAATTATAAACAATGAAGTACAAGTATCTGACTCTGAAGTATGCGCTTGTCAACGCAGCATTCATGTTCTTGGTCTGTGCAACCGTAGGCTACTCTTACAATTTCCTGTCGCAGAGCGGTTTCGCAGACGGCACCGTCGGAATCATCATCACTGCTGTCAGCGTATGCGGCCTGATCGGCCAGACACTTTCCGGCAGTCTGATTGACAAATCGGAAAAAATCGATGAACAGACATTCATTTCCGGGGCATTGATCATTGTATTCGCTCTGGCTGTGCTTCTGGCACTTCTGCCGGAAGGCTCGGTACTCATGATTATTGTCACCGTGATCTGCTTCACATTTGCATCAATCGGCATGCCGTTCCTCAACTCAATGGCTTTCATTTATGAAAAGGACGGTCAGACCATCAATTATGGATTATGCAGAGGAATCGGTTCTGCTGCCTGGGCAGTCGGTTCATCTTTGATCGGTCAGCTCTGGAGTATCATGGGAAAGACAATTCTTCCCTGGTATGTGGCAGGCTTTGCGGCTTTATGCTTTGTATTGATCAGACTGATGCCGAAACCTTCCGCCGAAGCAGTCAGAGCTGCCGAAGCGAATGAAGAACAGGCTAAGCCGAAAGATCTGTCATATGTCGCCTTCTTCGGAAAATACAAGAAGATGCTGATTGTCGCTCTTGCGATGATCTGTATGTATTTCTGCCATATGATGATTAATACCTACATTGCCAAGATCATTGCCAATATGATGGGAGAAGGCGCAAATGTGACCGGTGCGGTTGAATCTGTTCAGGGCAATGCACTCTTCATCGCCGCAATCGTCGAGCTGCCGACCATGTTCCTGTTCTCAAAGATTATCGAGAAGCTTTCGATTCATAAGGTCATGGTATTCGCTGCCGTGATCTGGTCTCTCAAGCATGTTCTGACATGGCTCTGTCCGAATGTCATCATGTTCTACGGAGTCATGATCCTGCAGATGTTCTCATATGCGGCACTTGTACCGGCCTGCGTCTATTTTGCAAATGAAAGTGTCGATGCAGGCGACCGCAACAAATCACAGGCAATCTTCGGCGCAACCGCAACTGTCGGAACACTGCTGGCTTCGCTGGTCGGCGGACAGCTGTTCCAGTATATGAGCGTCAAGCCGGTCATCTTTGTCGGCGTTGCTGTATCGATCATCGGTACCGTATTGATGATCATCGGCATCCGCGCAGTCGAATCCGAATAATCTGAATATGAACCGCATCGCAGGGTGCGGTTTTCTTTTGGCCTTGAGACATGAAAAAACGAAGACATCATCTCCGTCTTCGTTCATAAAGTTCCTGTTCTTCAGGTTCGTGTTTTTGCAGCAGTTCTGCCAGCTCTTCCGGGCTCATCTCTTCAATGTGATCAAGAGCTTCTCTTGATTCGGAAATCTCCTGTGCCATTTTGGCATCGAGTTTCTGATCTGGTCTGACATATCTTCTTTCCCGGACTTCCTTTTCCAGTGCTTCCCTTTCTTCTTTGCTGATCCGGCTGATGTAGTCGAGTGAAAGAAGGGCGTCCGTGCCGAGAAAACCGAGCAGGAAGAGATTCACGGAAGGATCTCCTCCGCTGATCAGATCGGCGAAGAAGACCGCTCCGAGCAGGATGTCTCCGGCAATCATGATGCCGGACAGTATTTTTTTGAGCTTCGGTGAAATCATAGTCTTATTCTATCGCATCCAGGTGCACACTGCGCACTGAACGCAATGATTTCAGCTTTGCGGTCAGATCATCCATCGTACATTTCATGTTGGTGATATCAAGGGTGATCAGCACATTTGCCTTGCCGGCAACCGGTAAAGCCTGCGAAATCGTCAGGATGTTTGTCTTTTCTTCGGTCACGGTGGAGATCACGGAAGAAAGGGATCCTGCTTCATCCCTGAGGATGAGGGTCAGGACGGCGTGCCTGCTGAGGGATGTTTCCTGCTGGCTGAAAACAAAGTCCTTGTATTTGTAATAGGTATTCCGTGAAATACCTGCTTTGGCAACCGCTTCGGTCACGGTGGAAACTTCATGATTCTCCAGAAGCGTTCTTGCCTCAATCACCTTTTCGAGATAATCGGGAAGGATTTTTTTGTTAACAATCAGATAGTCTTTACTCATAGAGGTTCACCATTGATCAGAAGTCCTCCCGCTGCAGCGCTCACATTCTGAATCATCATGTGTTCTTCATATGCGGAGAGCTTTTCACGGGCTGCTTCTGAAAGATATTGTTTTGCGATCAATAGACAGGCCGGTCCGCTGCCGCTGATGATGAGCCTGCCGCCGCTGTCTTCTTCGGCTGTTTTTCTGATCGTTTCGAAATTGCGGATCAGCTTTGCCCGATAGGGTTCATGAATCACATCGCGGGCTGTCTGTTTCAGCAGTTCAAGATCCCCGGTTCTTAATGCCTCGAGCGAAAAGATCGCACCCGCCAGAGACTTTGCCGCATCGCTTCGTGAATAAAACTGCGGCAGGGCGTTTCTTGCTTCTTTTGTGCTGACTTCATAGTCAGGAATGAACAATGTGAATTTCCACGATTCATCAAGCTCCATTTTACGGCAGATATAGGTTCCGTCTTCTGTCTGAAACGAAGCGGTCAGCCCGCCATAGAGGCAGGGTGCCGTATTATCGGGATGGCCTTCCATCTGACTCATCAGCTGAAAGATTTCGTCTTTGCTGAATGCATTGCCATGCAGCACGCCTGCGGCGGCTATTCCTGCCGCAATGAATGAAGCGGAGGAACCCATGCCGCGGGTGGAAGGAATCTCTGTATGAAAGGAAGCACGTACGTGATCTTTGATGCCGAGCGCTTTGCATCCTTTTCTGTAAGCGGCCAGAAACAGATTGTCGGGGTTGTTGTAGCGTTCTTCGATATTGATCAGCTCATCATGTTCTGAAAGCTGAACATCATATGTGTTGTATACGGAAAGGGCAAGACCCATGCAGTCGAAACCGGGACCGAGGTTGGCGGCTGATGCAGGCGCCTTAATCCTGATCATTGCCTAAATTCCTCATCCGTTCGGCGATGGCTTTCAGTCCGTCTTCTTTTTCGATTGAGCGGGTAAAGCGGATTTCAAGATTCCTTAATTCGGAAAGATTTGACGGTACTTTGACACCGCTGAGCTTTTCAAGCTGATCCATCGCATCAAAATCATCACTCAGCTTCTCACCGGTAATCGATGCATAGACGTCGCGGCAGAATTTGTACGGGGATGCCGTGGAAAGAACGATGACCGGCACAGAATCCATTGTTTCTCTCTGATAGCGGTTCATGGCACTGACACCGACAGCGGTGTGCGGGTCAATCAATGTGTTCTGCTCGACAAACAGATCATGGATTGTGAGCGCGCAGGCATCTTCATCTGTCCAGTATCCGCAGAATGATTCCTGAATCTTCTTTAACATGACATCGTCAATGCGGTAGGAGCCCTTTGCTTTGAGGGAATCCATCATGGCGCTGACTTTGATGTCATTGTTTCCCGACAGCATGAACAGCAGACGCTCAAGATTGCTTGAGATCAGAATGTCCATGGAAGGGGACATTGTTGTGTGGAACGAACGGTCAAGACTGTAGACGCCGGTGTTGATGAAGTCAGTCAGAACGTTGTTTGAATTCGATGCGCAGATCAGCTTCTTGACCGGCAGGCCGAGCTGCCTGGCAAGATAGCCGGCAAGGATGTCACCGAAGTTTCCTGTCGGGACAACAAAATTGACCGGATCGCCGCATTTCAGAGCGCCTGCTTTCACAAGCTTCGCATAGGACCAGTAATAATAGACAATCTGGGGAACCAGACGGCCGATATTGATGGAGTTTGCAGAGGAGATGGTAACGCCCTTGCATGCATCGAGGACTTCTTTGCTGGTGACGGCTTCCTTGACCATTCTCTGACAGTCATCGAAGTTTCCTTTCACGGCAATGACTTCAACATTTTCACCTTTGGAAGTTGCCATCTGTCTCTTCTGGATTGCCGAAACGCCGATCTCGGGATAGAACACCGTGATTGCGGTATGCGGTACATCCGCAAATCCGGAGAGTGCTGCCTTACCGGTATCGCCGCTTGTTGCGGTCAGGATGGAAACAATATCATTTCTGTTTTCTTTGCGGTAGGCTGCTGTCAGTAAGCGCGGCAGGATTGTCAGCGCAATGTCCTTGAACGCGCTTGTCGGGCCATGCCACAGTTCCATCAGCCAGCCGCCTTTGATCTGTTTCAGGGGAACGATTTCATCTGTATCGAATTTATCGTCATATGCGCCATAGACACATTCTCTGATTTCTTCTTCGCTGTAATCATCCAGGAGTGCTCCGATGATTTTGATTGCACATTCACGGTAATCATCATTCAGGATTTCTTCCGGACTGATTCTGACATCGATGGATTCAGGCGTGTACAGACCGCCGTCTGAGGCGAGACCTCTGATGACAGCCTCATGTGAGCTGATTGCGTCAGAGGCATTTCTTGTGCTGATATAACGTGTCATAAATTCTCCTTGTAAAGTCTTCCCGAAAATGATACTATGTTGTCGTTTTAAAAACAAGTGTATTTCAAACAGAAACAAATGAGGTGCTGATATGAAGATTGGACTGTTAGGACACGGAGTCGTAGGCGGCGGCGTACGGCAGATTATTGATGAAGGAGCCACCTGGGAGGTCAGAGAGCTTGAAGTAAAGAAGATTCTCGTCAAGGATGAATCCGAGCTGACTGATCCCCGCTGCACACTGAACTTTGATGAGATTCTCAACGATCCCGAAATCGAGGTTGTGGCTGAATGCATGGGCGGACTGGAACCGGCGCACACATTTGCCAAAAAAGCTCTTGAGAAGGGAAAGTATGTTGTCACTTCCAACAAGAAGATGCTGGCGACATACTGTGAGGATCTTTTTGAAACCGCAGTTGCCAACAATGTGACAGTTCATTATGAAGCTTCCTGCGGCGGCGGTATTCCCTGGATGGCGTCACTCGACAGAACGCGCAGAGTTGATGATATCGAAAGCTTCAGAGGAATCTTCAACGGCACAACCAACTACATCCTCGAGAGGATGAAGAAAGAAGGAAAAGATTTTGATGAAATGCTGGCGGAAGCGCAGAAGCTCGGTTATGCGGAGCGTGATCCTTCCGATGATATCGACGGTCATGATGTGAAATACAAGGTATCTCTGTCATGCGTCAAGGCGTTTGATACGCTGCAGGATATCAACGACATCATCACATTCGGAATCCGCAATATCCGCAAGGAAGATCTTGAATACTGCGCAGAGAATCATCTGACATGCAAACTGATCGGAACAGGTTCGTATCATGGCGATTACATCAGCGCATGCGTGCTGCCGATGTTCCTGAAATCAGATGATGTCTTTGCCAATATTCCGTTGAACTTCAATGCGATTGAATCTGATTCAAAGACACTCGGTGCGGCCGCATTTGTCGGTCAGGGTGCCGGTTCTCTTCCCACAGCCCATGCAGTTGTTCAGAATCTTGTCGACATCTGGAAGAACCAGGATCCCGAAATCAACGAAAAGAAGGTCACTCCGGTTGACAATCAGATTCATCAGGGTATCTTTTATATCCGTACCGCGAAACAGGCGGCATTCGCCGATGTGATTGACAGACGGGTTTCCGAACTTGCCTTCATCACAAAGAAGATTTCACTGGTACAGGCAGCTGCTTTATGCGCTGCGGCAGGAGATGAAAAAATCTTCCTGGCGGAGGTTGCAGAATGATTAAAATTGCAAAGTTCGGCGGTTCATCCGTCGCCAACGCGGCACAGTTTAAAAAGGTTAAAGGAATTATCGATTCCGACCCGAGCCGCAAATTCATCGTCACCAGTGCATGCGGAAAAGAATCCCATGAAGACCACAAAGTCACCGATCTGCTGTATCTCTGCGAAGCGCATATCAGATACGGCGTCAGCGCAGATCCGATTTTCGATCTGATCACGGACAAATACATGCGGATCAAGAATGAGCTCGGTCTCTCGATTGATCTCGAATACGAAATCACAAGAATCCGCTCCCAGCTTGAATACGGCATGAGTCAGGATTATCTTGTCAGCCGTGGCGAATACCTGACAGGCAGATGCCTTGCCGAATATCTGAAGGCGGATTTTGTCGATGCGGCAGATGTCATCATTTTCCGCTATGACGGAGAAATTGACATGGAGCGCACCCATGATCTGATTCTTGAAAAATGTGCCGATTCAAAGCGGGTTGTCATCCCCGGTTTCTATGGCGCAATGCCCAACGGCTCCATCAAGGTCATGAGCAGAGGCGGCTCCGACATCACCGGAAGCGTGATTGCCAATGTCATCAATGCGGATGTCTATGAAAACTGGACGGACGTTTCAGGATTCATGGTGGCTGATCCGCGTATTATCAAAAACCCGCTGCGCATTCCCCGCATTACCTACAGTGAGTTACGCGGAATGAGCTATATGGGAGCCAACGTTCTTCATGACGATGCTGTCTTCCCGGTCAAGAGCAAGAATATCCCGATCAATATCAGAAATACAAACGATCCCGATAATCCCGGCACAATGATCATGAATGACTGCAGCGAGATGGATGAGAAGAATCCTCCTCATGTGCTGACCGGCATTACCGGCCGCAAGGATTTCTCGGTCATCACAATCGTCAAGAGCCACAGCTCCACGGAAGTGGGCTTCCTGAAGAAGATTCTTGAAATCTTTGAAGAATACCACGTATCGATTGAAAGTGTACCGGCAACCGTCGATACCTTCAGCGTCATCGTTCAGACCAAGGCAGTTGAGACATGTATCTATGAAATCATTGCCAGAATCAAGAAGGTGATCCAGCCTGATGATCTCAAGATTGAAGATCATCTCGCACTCATCGCAATCGTCGGCAGAGCAATGAAATCAGTCCCGGGCATTTCCGGCAGACTGCTTTCCGAGTTCGGACGCAACCAGATCAACATCAAAGTGATCAACCAGAGTTCGGATGAGCTTTCCATCGTTGTCGGTGTTGACAACCGCGACTTTGAAAAGGCAATCCGCTGCATATATGACAAATTTGTCAGGGATGAGGAGAAAAAAGCATGAAAATCGGAATTCTCGGCGCCACCGGCGCAGTCGGCAGACAGATGCTTGAATGCATCGAAGAACGCAATATCAATGCGGATGAAATCCGCCTCTTCGCTTCAGAGCGTTCCAAAGGCAAAACGATGACTTACAAGGGACAGGAACTTGTCATCGATGTGGCTGATGCGGAAAATCTCAAAGGTCTTGACTATGTGCTTGGCGCAGTGTCAAATGCCATGAGCAAATACTACCGTCCGCTCATCAAAGAAGCAGGGGCAGTCTATATCGACAACTCCAGTGCATTCCGTCTGGAAGACGATGTACCGCTTGTCGTACCGGAAATCAACGGTGAGGATGCCCTGAAGCATAACGGCATCATTGCCAACCCCAACTGCTCAACCATCATCACAATGATGGCTCTGGCTCCGGTTGCCCGTCTTTCAAAAATCAAAAATATCACTGCCACAACATTCCAGGCAGTTTCCGGTGCAGGCATCGGCGGTTTCTATGAACTTGAACAGCAGATTGACCAGGTCAAAAACAACGAGCCGGTGACACCGTCCGTCTTCCCGGCACAGATCGCATTCAACTGCATTGCCGAGATCGGTTCATACAACGACAACGGATATACAACCGAAGAGATGAAGATGCAGAATGAAGGCAGAAAGATTCTCCATCTGCCTGATCTGAAAGTGACCTGCACATGCGTGCGTGTTCCGGTTTACCGTTCCCATTCCATTTCTGCTTCCTTTGAAACAGAAGAGCCGGTAACCATCGAGCAGGCAGAAGCTGCGATTGCCGCATTTGAAGGAGACAAGCTCGTCAAGGATCATGTACCGACACCGCTTGAAACAAGCAACCAGGACATCGTCTATGTCGGCAGAGTGCGCTATGACCTGACCCGTGACAATGCATTGAGTCTTTGGTGCTGCGGCGATCAGATCCGCAAAGGCGCTGCTGCAAACGCAGTTGAAATTATGGAGTATTTGGAAAACCATTAATTATGGTATGATAGTGTCTGTTATCTGATACGTGAGGTGAAGATATGTTTCAAAGAACATTGTTAACAGCATTGACAATCGCAGCCGGTGCGCTGGCAGCCGCAGCCGTCAAGACAATTCTTGATCAGAAGGATGAAGGCAAATATGATGACGATGATGAAATCCGTTTCATCCGCATCAGCGATGACGATGATGAGCAGCCTGTATATGATGCCGGCACAAAGAGTGAGGAAGTTCAGAAAGTCTGCGCGGTTTATCCGTATCTGAATCCTGATTTCGTCGAAGCAAAACTGAATGAAAACGAAGCTCTCAACGAGAAGTATCCGCCCGAAACACTTCTGAGCATTACCCACAGCGTGCATTTCAGCGATTCAAATGCAGCTGAAGAATTCTCAAGAATCATGGATGAGGCAGGCTATGTCTGTGTCGACCGCTCTGAGTATGCGGTTGCCGCAACAAGAAATCTCTTCAGTGAGGACGGAGCAATTACAAGCGATATCCTGAATGTTGCCAACCAGACAGCAGCTCTCAAGGGAACCTACGAAAACTATGAAATCAACTGATTCGTTTCCTGATTCCGGAGTATTGATTTATGGATGAAAAGAATAACGAATTATCTTCCGCGCCGAAAAGCAGCAATATGAAGAATTTCACGATGATCGTCATGGCTGCCGCGGCTGTTCTGATTTTCCTTTATATGATTTTTTCGGGAGGCGGAGGCGTCAAGAATGATGCTGACGGCTGCAATGTCAACTTCCAGTCTGCCTGGGGACAGTCACCGAGTGCTGTATGGGTTGATCTGGATTCCTATGGACAGGCTAAAGCGGTCGCAACATTTGATTTCGAATATCCCGAAGGACCGGTAAACGGCGGTTCCAATGAAAAGTTCCGGGCATATTCGAGACAGGTTTTTGAAGTTGCCTACACCGATGATAAAGGCAATGAGAAGATCCGTTTCTCAAAGGCTTATACATGCAATGCATTTGAGATCTATGAACCGGATGAAGGCGCATTCCGCAGCATTCTCAGAAATGATGTTGACGGAACTGAAGTCAAAGAATACGGCGATGGGGAAACGGTATCGATTCTGTTTTTTGCCAAAGGCGACTACAGCTATACGATTCTGATGGAGAACAATCCTTTGTCACCTGAAGAAGCGGAAGCGCTTGTAGCAAAGATGAACTGAGGTATGCAATACACTGCATGCCTTTTTCTTATGATTCAGCAGAGCTCAGATACTTCACATCAGATTCTGCTCTGCTATAATGAATACTCAGTTATGACGTCCTG
>JAUNEN010000057.1:13913-20432 GCA_030525525.1 Erysipelotrichaceae bacterium | reverse complement strand
TGAAGGTCACAATGACTTCCATTGCCAGAGACTCCTTCGTTCCGATCACCTGCTATAACTATGCATCAAGCAAAATCAACTCCGCGCATGCAGTATCGGAAGGCTGTATGGTTGACACCGTAACCTATATGACCGGAATTGACATTGACTATACGGTTGAATTCAACTTCGCTTCCGTCATCCAGGTTGTCGATGCTGTCGGTGGGGTTGATGTATACAATCCGATCGAATTCATGGGACAGTGCTGGGATGTTGAAACAGACAGCCTCGTCGTTCTGCCGATTCCGGCCGGAAACGTTCATCTCAACGGTCAGCAGGCACTCGGCTTTGTCCGTGAAAGATATGCATTCGAAGAAGGCGACTTTGCCCGCCAGCAACACCAGCAGGAAGTCATTGAGCAGATCGTCAAGCGTGTCATGGACACAAGAGATCCGAACACTTATCTGAAGATCCTCGATGCGGCAGGAGCCAACATCCGTACAAATCTGTCCACAGATCAGATGGTGCAGTTTGTCAGCTATGCCATGAAGAAGGCAAGAAGATATTACGCTCCGGAAAATCCGGTCGGCGTCATGAATATCATCAACTCCAGAATTGCCGGATGGAGCGCACAGAAGTGGGATGATTCCCTGGCAATGTATCTGTATGTATACTTCCCGTTTGCCGGTGCAAGCGTCGATACATATAACTATGTACAGAGAAACATCAACCTCTACACAATGGCAGGCCTCCCCAATGAAGTTTCATGGAGTGCGGCCGCAGCCGATTATGTGCCTGATCCCATCTCCTATGACTGGTATGACGGAGAAGTCGGTTCAACAGTCATCGGCGGTCCGCCGGTTGAAACATATGTGCCTGATCCGACCGTGACACCTGAGACACCTGCCGAGGTGCCGACTGAAACAGCGGTTCCGGAAGAACCTGTTGTTCCGGAAGAGCCGGTTGTCACAGAAGAACCTGTCGTACCGGAAGAACCGGTCACTGATCCGGAAAATCCGTAAAACTCAATAAAGGGAAGGCACAGCCTTCCCTTTTAAGCTAGAATAGTGTGTGAATATGAATAACTCTAGACTGAACTCTACATTTGAACTGATGAAAAAAGCGTGGCATATCTGGGCGGAACAGTATCATTTTGTGATTCCCCGGGAAATATTGAAGATGTACATTCAGAAATATACCCATGAAACAAAGAATATTGTCCGGTACGGTTGCCGCTATTTTGATCCTGAAGATGACGAACAATATCGCAAATGGCTGAGCATCAGACAGGAAACAAAAGCCGGAAACCTGAGACGCGATATCAGCAGAGTGGCAGAAACCGAAAGACTTGATCTTTCAAAGGTTGATACGGAATATGTCTGTATCATTTCCAACGGATGCCACTCCTACCGCAACCTCGGATTTGTCCTTCCCAAACAGGGTGATGTCTTTTATTTTGATCATGATTCAAGAGACACTCATGGCCGAAGACACCATCCGGTTCTCAAGCCTGATTATTCTTATGACACACTTCGCAGCTTCAATTATATCGGCCGCTGCTTTGTCGCAAAGACTGCGCTTATGAAGCAGTTTGACGGCGAAGCGTGGAATCCTTACAGATGGCTGTTGAAGCTGAGCGAGCAGAAAGCTGAATTCATTCATATCAATGAAATCGGCTATTCGGATCAGAAGGAGCTCATCTGTGAAGCGGACACATTGAAAAATCACTTCGCTGAATCAGGTATTGATGCCGAAGTGAATGTGAATCCGGACGGAGTCAGCTGCACGGTCCGCTATGCGATCAAAGGCGAGCCTCTGATTTCAATACTGATTCCGACCAGGGATGGAAAAGATGTTCTTGCGACATGTATCAATTCAGTCCTGACAAAATCAACATACCGCAATTATGAAATCATCATCGCGGATAACAACAGCGAAAAGCAGGAAACACTTGATTATTTCGCTTCGCTTGAAAGTGAACATGACAACATTCATGTCGTGAAGGTGGATGCGCCGTTCAATTTCTCCTACATCAACAACAGAGCAGCTGAAAGTGCACAGGGGGATTACTTCGTATTGCTGAATAACGATACCGAAGTGATCACGCCCGAGTGGCTTGAGCTGATGCTTGGCTATGCGCAGAATGAGAATGTCGGAACGGTCGGTGTGAAGCTGTATTACGAAGACAATACGATTCAGCACGGCGGCGTGATTGTCGGCAAGGGCGGCGCAGCAGCCCACAGATGGTATCGTGCTGAGAAGAATGTAAAGGATTATCTATTCACACTCAGCTGTCCCAATGATGTGTCATGCGTTACTGCCGCGTGTCTGATGACGAGCCGTAAATGCTGGGAAGAAATGAACGGACTGAATGAGGAGCTGACGGTTCAGTACAATGATGTGGATTACGGATTAAGACTTCTGAAAGCAGGCTATGACAATGTCTTCCTGCCTTCGGTTGAGCTCTATCATTATGAATCCAAATCAAGAGGCATGGATACCGATCCCAAAGCAGTGAAAAGGTTCTTTGAAGAAGTGAACTGGTTCAAGGAACACTATGGCGATTATATAGAACACGATCCGTTCTACAATGACGGATTTGACAAGAACTATGATTATAAGCTCATAGCCGGGACCGGAAGCAATTAATCCCCGTCTATGCTAAAATATCAGTGAGTTAAGGAGTAAAAATTATGAAAGGTATTATTCTGGCCGGAGGAAGCGGCACAAGATTATATCCGTTAACAAGAGTTACATCCAAACAGCTTCTGCCTGTTTATGACAAGCCGATGATCTACTATCCGATCAGCACCCTGATGCTGGCGGGAATCAGAGATATTCTGATTATTTCCACACCGCATGATCTTCCCAACTTTGAGCAGCTGCTCGGAGACGGAAAAGAATTCGGCGTGAAATTCTCATACAAAGTGCAGGAAGTTCCGGATGGACTTGCCAGAGCGTTCACACTCGGTGAAGAATTCATCGGAGATGATTGTGCATGTCTGGTTCTTGGTGATAATATCTTCTACGGCAATCATTTCGGCAGAATGCTGAAGGAAGCTGTGCGCAATGCGGAAGAAAATCACAGAGCGACAATCTTCGGCAAATATGTCAATGATCCGGAGCGCTTCGGAATCGCTGAATTCGATGAGGAAGGCAAAGTGATTTCCCTTGAGGAAAAGCCGGCAAATCCGAAATCAAACTACGCTGTCGTCGGTCTTTATTTCTATGACAACAGAGTTGTTGAATATGCGAAGAATCTGAAACCTTCCGCAAGAGGTGAATATGAAATCACCGACCTGAACAAGATCTTCCTTGAAGAGGATTGTCTTGATCTTCAGGTGCTCGGCAGAGGATTCTCATGGGTGGATACCGGTACGGTTGAATCCATGGCGGAAGCGACCAACTATGTGCGTGCCATCGAGCATGTGCAGGGAATCAGAATTTCCGTTCCGGAAGAGATCGCTCTTTACAACGGGTGGATTACGGAAGAACAGCTTCTGAAGCATGCGGATGATTACGGCAAGAGCCCGTATGGTGAATATCTGAGAAAGATTGCCAAAGGAAATGTACAGAATCCGCTCAACAAGCAGGAAAGCAGGGAGAAGAAATAAGCTTATGAATATTATTGTTACCGGAGGAGCCGGCTTCATCGGTTCCAACTTCATTTTCCACATGTTAAAAGAACATCCGGATTACAGAATTGTCTGTCTGGATGCACTGACATATGCCGGCAATCTGTCCACACTTGAACCGGTGATGTCCAATCCGAATTTCCGTTTCGTCAAACTGGATATCTGCGACAGAGAGGGTGTTTACAAGCTCTTTGAAGAAGAACATCCCGATATGGTTGTCAACTTCGCAGCAGAAAGCCACGTTGACAGATCCATTGAAAATCCGGAAGTATTCCTGAATACAAATATCATCGGCACAGCCACACTGATGGATGCCTGCCGCAAATACGGAATCAAGAGATATCATCAGGTTTCCACGGATGAAGTCTACGGCGATCTGCCGCTTGACAGACCGGACCTCTTCTTCACAGAAGAAACACCGATCCATACAAGCTCACCTTACAGCTCATCCAAGGCCGGTGCAGACCTTCTGGTTCTTGCATATCACAGAACCTATGGCCTGCCGGTAACCATCAGCAGATGTTCCAATAACTACGGCCCGTATCACTTCCCCGAGAAGCTGATCCCGTTAATGATTATCAACTGTCTCCATGACAAGCCGCTGCCTGTATACGGCGAAGGTCTGAATGTCAGAGACTGGCTCTATGTTGAAGATCACTGCCGTGCAATCGATCTGATTATCCACAACGGCAGAGTCGGAGAAGTTTACAATGTCGGCGGTCACAATGAAATGAAGAACATCGACATCGTCAAGCTCATCTGCAAGGCACTTGACAAGCCGGAAAGCCTGATCACTCATGTCACAGACAGAAAAGGCCACGACATGCGCTATGCAATCGATCCGACCAAGATTCACAATGAGCTCGGATGGCTGCCTGAAACAAAGTTCGCAGACGGCATCAAGAAGACCATCCAGTGGTATCTTGACAATGAAGACTGGTGGCAGCCGATCATCTCCGGTGAATATCAGAACTATTACGAAGAGATGTACGGAAACAGATAAGCATATATTCCAATTGAAAACGCCGGGACAGCCGGCGTTTTGTTTTACCCTCCTACAGTGATTTTAAGACAAGGGATTTTTCTGATCAGCCATACGATGGCAAGTGATACAAGATAGGTTAACGGAATGCAGAGGATTCTCCATGTCCAGTAGAAATCATTGATTCCCAGCAGCATCATTTCGACATACATGATTCTTTTATGAATCAGGTAAATTCCGAAGCTGCATGCCGAGATTGCAGGAATGATCTTTCTGACCTTATCAGGTATGAGCCGGTTCCAGTTGACCTGCTTCAGAAATATAAAGACTGCGACAGAGTAGAAGACAGAATGGAAGATGGTATAGCCCTTGATGGTTGTATCGGTAACTCCGGTCAATACAGAGAAGTGCAGCATATATCCGAAGCGGAAAATCAGGCATGCGATTCCGGTGATATAAATCCACATTCTTGTCTTTTTATCAGGCATTTTCGTATTGAGCAGCCAGCCCAGTATTACAAAGATAATGTGCGAACCGACAAACGGAACATCCAGTGACCATGAGAATCCGAACCAGTTCTTCAATACAGGCCTGACCGAAAGGAAGAAGAAGTTGAGAAGGACGATATACCACAGTGTCTTTCTTTCATCCCTGATTAATGAAAGAACAGGAATTGCCAGATAGCAGGCAAACAGCTGCGGGAAATACCAGTAGATGCTTTCGACTCTGTTGTTGAAGATCATTGACAGTGCATTTCTGAATGTCGGCGGATCAAATGCCAGCAGGCCGAGTTTTGAGTTGACAATCAATGTGACAGCACTCCAGAAAAGCCATGGAATGACTGTTCTGACAAAGCGTTTTTTAAAGAATTCTTTTGTACTGTATTTCTCTCTGTAATTCATGAGAGTAGCGCCGGTGATCATAAAGAATACAGGAACTGCCCAATAGAAGACGCACTCAACGACAAGGCTCTGACGCCATCCCGGCGTATCGTAATAGGTGTGGACAAGTCCGTTATGATGGAGACACACAACGGAAATGCATGCCAGGATGTTCATGATATCAAATGAGAGATCTCTTTCTTTTTTAATATTTGTGCTCATATAAATGTCTGCTCTGCTATAACTGAATGAATCATTTCTCAGTTTAAAATAAGTATCTTGAAACTTTCAGAATCAGTCAATATTTTTGAGTGAAACAGTATTTCTGTTTTGAGACTGCTGAACATCTGCCGATCATTAAAAGAATAACGGATATGCGCTGCATACCCGTATGAATGTAATTCTGTGTTCAGTAATTATTGATTGTCGTATCTGTAAAGGAATGTGACAATCATTGCTCTGGTGCAGGTCTGTCCGACACCGAATCTGCCTGTTCCGTCGTTCAGACCGACTGTAATACCTTTTGAAGCTGCCCATGAAACAGCGTTGTAGAAATATCTGCCTTCTGCGACATCCGTAAAGTTACAGTATTCCGTGACTTCCGGACTGCCTGCTGCTCTGTATAAGAATGTGACACACATTTCTCTTGTGCAGGGCATACCGACACCAAATCTGCCTGTTCCGTCATTCAGACCGAGGGTAATTCCTTTTTCCGCAGCCCACGATACAGATTTATAGAACCAGTCTGTTTCTTTGACATCGGTGAATTCAGAATATTCAGTCGGCTCAGGTTCACCGTTCAGTCTCCATAAGAAAGTGACAATCTGTTCTCTTGTGCAGTTTGCATACGGTGAGAACTTACCGCCTCCGCCATAGCCGACGGTGATTTCATCATCCGCAGCCCAATAGACAGGGGTGTAGTAATAAGCATCCGGACTCAGGACATCCGTGAATCTTGTCTGGATTTCACATTCTGCATAAATGTCGGGGTTATTCGCAGATGCAGCTCTGACTGTGACTTTTCCGTAATCAAGAGCTGTGA
>JAUNEN010000057.1:0-13813 GCA_030525525.1 Erysipelotrichaceae bacterium | reverse complement strand
GGGTTATTCGCAGATGCAGCTCTGACTGTGACTTTTCCGTAATCAAGAGCTGTGATGAGTCCGGTTTCATCAATGTTCAGAACTGATTCATCACTGACTGACCATACAATATTCTGATCTGCATCGGCAGGCAATACGGATGCGCTTAACTGCAATGTTTCCGTGATCGGCAGTTCATATGAATCTGCAGAAATCGAAACAGATTCAGGTTTGATTGGTTCTTCTGTCTCTTTCTCTTTGACTGTAACAATGACATTCAGTTCAGAAGCGACTTTTGTAATGCGATAGGTATTCTCAGCACCTGTATCTGCAGGTGTTTTGAGGTTTTTGTAGGAACCTTCGACTGTGACCGTATCAACAACATATCCTTCTTTTGGCACAACAGCGAAGTTGACCTGACCGTCACCTGTGCTGTCAGGTTCGCCGGTTGTGCTGTTTCTTGAAACAGCTGAAGTAACACCGGTTTCATCAGGCGCAGTGTAATCCTGTGTGTAGTAAATGTTGATTGATGCATTTTCATCACATGCAAATGTGACCGGATATCCTTCATCAATGACCGGTTCTTCACCTGATCCGTCATCTTCTTTGACTGTAACAATGACATTCAGTTCGGAAGCGACTTTAGTAATGCGGTAGGTATTCTCAGCACCCGTATCTGCAGGTGTTTTGAGGTTTTTGTATGAGCCTTCGACTGTAACTGTATCAACAACATATCCTTCTTTTGGCACAACAGCGAAGTTGACCTGACCGTCACCTGTGCTGTCAGGTTCGCCGGTTGTGCTGTTTCTTGAAACAGCTGAAGTAACACCGGTTTCATCAGGCGCAGTGTAATCCTGTGTGTAGTAAATGTTGATTGATGCATTTTCATCACATGCAAATGTGACCGGATATCCTTCATCAATGACCGGTTCATCAGGTTCTTCATAAATATGTCCTTCGCAGGAAGTGTCTTTTGAAATCCGGTAGGATTGAATTTCTGTTTCACCGCATGATGCACATGTATATTGAATCAGTCCTGCACTTTCTTCAGTGGCTTCCTGAATGAGTGTTCCTTCATTCCATGCATGTCTCCATGAATGGCTCTTGCAGGGATCGACACTACCGCCGCTGACAAAGGAAGGTGAAGCTGAAAGGGAAGGATTTGCATAGAGAATGTAATTGACATTGCGGACAAGCTGCTCGGTGTAGTAAACAGTATTATTTGCTTTGACTGAAACGACTGTTCCAGCCGGAAGTCTGTTTGTGCTTGTGTAATAAACACTTCCGCTGCCCGGTCTTTCATTCATCGGGTTTGTGCCTGCCGCGAAGACTTCGGCATCTTTGATGGTGATTGTTCCGTCTGAATCAAGAGGGGAATTGTCACCTCCCTGCTGCATGGACATTACAGTAATCTTTCCGCCATAGAGATTCAGATCACCGTTCGCATCAAGACCATCGCCTGTGCAGTTGACATAAACATCGCCGCCATAGATGTTGAGCGTATAGTCGCCGGAAGCGCCTTCACCGGGTCTTCCCGGTTTCCAGGGATCCCAGCCTCCGCCCGATCCGCTTGATGATCCGCCTGCCGCATTGATGCCGTCATCGGAAGCGACTGTATAGAATCTGCCTGAATAGATATTAACGGTTCCGCCTTCAAGACCTTCGTAGCTTGTATTGACTGTGATGTCGGGGTCTCTGTCATAACCGTCTTCTGTTCCAAGGTTCAATGTGGCATCTGCGTGCACACCGTCATCCTGTGTACTGATATCGAAGGTGCCTGCCGTGATTGTAACGTCCGTATCGGAATGAATGGCATCATCGGCTGTATTCAGAATGAATGTTCCGCCGTTAATCTCGATCAGATTTTCGATGTCTTCACGATCGCCGGAAGCTTTGATTCCTTTGGCACTCATCGTGTCCTTGTCAAAGGAAGTATCTGTATAACCATCCATTGTCTGAATGTCGAAATCGCCGTTGTTGATCTGCAGGAGAGTTTCCGCCTGGATGGCATCTCCGTCAGATCTGATTTCAAATGAGCCACCGTTAATGATGATCTCACCGGTGCTGACTGTGTCATCGACATCGGGAACGGATTTGATCCCGTCATTGAGCGTATCAATGTCAAATGTACCGTTATTGATGGTTAAGGAATGATCGCTTGCAATACCGTTGTTGGCGGCACTTACGTGATAGGTTCCGTCATTGAAAATGATGATGGATTCACTGCCGCCTTTGATGCCGTTTTTCGCATTTCCGTTAACCGTGAGACTTCCTTTGCCGCAGAAAGTCATGGATGAACCGCTTTTGACTTTGATGCAGGCACCTTCAAAATCCGCATTGGTTTCTTCGGTTGACGCATCTTCGTTGTCACTTAAGACAGAATCGCCTTCCAGGTGAATGGTGACGGTACTGCCTTTTTTTATGACGACAGGTGCAGTGGAAGATGATGACAGATTCAGACTGTCAAAAATCAATGTGACATCGCTCAGTGATTTTTCCACAATGAGTGTTCCTTCATCACATGTTCCGTCAATTGTATAAACGCCGTTTGCGGTAATGCTTAAGGAAGTTCCGTCGATTGTGTAGCCGCTGCCGCTCACGGTTTCAGTGATTGATGTTTCACTGAAAGTGAGTTTTGGTGATGAATCTGCGTGAATTGCAGTCTGAAAACATGTCAGAACCAACAGACACGAAATCAGACAGGCTGTCAGTTTTCGAATCATGATATTTCTCCTTTGTCTGTTCAATCTGATTGTATTTGAAAATGACTTCAGCATATCTGAATTCTTTCTGAATTTTGGTTCTGTAAAGAAATAAAGGCAAACATCAACAATTAAATAAAATTAACATTCTGAAAATTGTCTATGGTTCATTTGCATAAAGAGTGAATCTTGGTAGAATTGAAGCGGTGATTAAGTTCATTATTTTAATCACGTCTGAATATTATGGCTAAAAAGAGAAGAAAGAAAAAGAGATATATCAATGCGCAGTTCCTGTGGCTGCTGTCGGCTCTGGCTGCTGCGGCATTCCTGGTTTCGTTCAGCGGTATGGCGATGCTGCCGTTCAGCTGGACATTGATCACGGCTGCCGTACTGGGAGTGATTCTTCTGATCACGCTGGTGTTTTCATCACGCAATCAGAAAAGTCATGCCGCAAAGATGGTCAATCTGATTTTATGCGGAGCACTGGTTGTACTGGCGTGGCTGCTGCCTGTTTATCAGAACCGTCTTACGGAGCTGTTCAACATTGTTACCGGTGATATTTCAAAGATCAACTTCTATGTCCTGACAGATCAATATCGTAAGGATCATCCGGAAATCTTTGTGGATTCAAATGTATCCTATGAACTGTCGGATCATCTGAATGATGTGTTCATCACATCGATTACGGCGGACGGTTTCAATTCGGCGACCGCAGTTTCCAAAGTGAAGGAAGACTATGGCGTCAGCATTCAGACAACTGACCGCTCATCCTATATCGAAGCTCTGGAAGCTTTATACCATGGCGAAGGGGATGTGCTGATCATGTCGGCATCCTTTGAATCGATGATTGCGGATGATGAGAAGTATGAGCTTTTCCGCAATGATCTCAAAGTCATCGGAAGCGTTGACAAGGTTGTTGAAAATGAACTGCCGGCAAGTACAAGCGAGCTGACAAGAGAGCCCTTCATCGTATTCTTCGGCGGAAATGATGAAGAAGGTGAATTATATCTGGAAGGAAAGACGGACGTTGATATGATGGTGACCGTCAATCCGAATACCCATCAGATTGCGATTGTTTCACTGCCGCGAGACTCCTATGTGACCAATCCTGCCTTCGGAACCGGCGACAAGCTGACACATCTTGGCATGAGAGGGATTGACAATACCCTGAAAGGGTTGAAAAATTATCTGGGTCAGCAGATTGATAACTACATCATTATCAATTTCACGACCTTCCGCAATATCATCAATGCGCTTGGCGGCGTTGATATCTACAACGAATATGAATTCACCGCACTGGATGGACAGTATTTCCCGGAAGGGATGATTCATCTGGAAGGTGAATATGCATTGATGTTTGTGCGTGAAAGATATTCGCTGATCGACGGCGACTTCGGCAGAAACTATCATCAGCAGCAGGTGATGCATGCGATGATTGACAAGATCGCAAGTCCGGAAGTGATTGTCCATGTGGATGATCTGCTTGACGCTCTGGAAGGAACATTCCTGACCAATCTTTCATCTGATTCTATTTATGCATTCTGCAGAATGCAGCTGGAACAGAATATCGACTGGAATATCGTCAGCTATCATGTACTCGGACTTGATGACTTCGCTGAATGTGCAAGTGCACCGGGCATGGATCTCTCGGTTGTCTTCCCTTATCCCAATCAGGTTGAATTCGTTTCCCAGGTGATGAGCGATGTCCTGAATGGCGAGATTGTGACACAGCAGGAGCTTCCGGAAGGAACTTATGATGTGGATAACGGCTGGTAAACAGAAGGAATATTATGAATAAAATTTACAGGTTCATGAGCAGATACAGAGAAATCATCATGGCTGTGATTGATATCACCCTGGTGTGTCTCGCATATCTGTTCGCATATTATCTGAGAACGGACTTCGGCAGACTGTCATATGAACTGGCATGGACATCCCTGATCCGTCACATGCCATGGGTCGTGGTACTCAATCTGGCAAGCATTCTTGCATTCAGGCTGAACAGATCACTTTGGATGTACGTTTCGATTGATGAAGCACTGAGAGTTGCGATGGCAGTATTCACCGGCAACTTCATCTGGTTCCTCATCGTTCTGATCGCTCATTTCACGGAATACATCCGCAGCATCCCTGTAATCGCGGCAATGTTTCAGTTGCTGCTGATGCTCGGTCTCAGAATCTTATACCGGATTGTCAGAAGAAATGATGCGATTACAAACCGCTCGCACAGAGCTGTCATTCTCGGCGCAGGTAGTGCCGGTGCAATCGCTCTTCGCGAAATCACCTATTCAAACAGATATGATGCGAAGGTTGTCGGATTCCTTGACAATGACCCGACAAAGGTCAAGAAGATTCTCAACGGCGTTCAGGTGCTCGGCACAGACCGCGATATGGAGAAGATCGTCAGGGAATACAATGTCGACTCTGCCTTCATTGCGATCAAGAATATTTCAAGAACAGATCTGAAGGAATTGATCGAAAGATGCCGTGATCTGAATCTGAGAACAAGGATTGTCTCATTTGAGATGCACGCAGATCCCAACAAGCCGGAAGCTTCGGTCAGAAATGTATCGATGGATGACCTGCTCGGACGTGGTGAACTGAGTCTTAACAACGGACAGATCGGCAGCTACCTCAGCGGCAAGACGATCATGGTCACCGGTGCCGGCGGTTCGATCGGTTCCGAACTTGTCAGACAGATTATGGAATTCCGCCCGAGACAGCTCGTTCTGGTGGATATCTATGAAAATACGATGTATGAGCTTCAGCAGGAGATCAACATTGCCCGCAGAGCAGGAAAAGATCAGAAGGAAACAATCGTGACCTGCCTGATCGGTTCAGTCAGAGACCGCAAGAGGATTGATCAGATCTTTGATACCTATCATCCTCAGGTTATCTTCCATGCGGCAGCCCACAAGCATGTGCCGCTTGTTGAAGATTCTCCGCTTGAAGCAATCAAGAATAACGTATTCGGCACAAAGAATGTCATCGAAAGCGCGATTGCCCATAAGGCAGAAAAGTTTGTATTGATTTCCACGGATAAAGCAGTACGCACCACCAACGTCATGGGTGCGACAAAGAGAATGTGCGAGCTGATTGTTGAAGCCAACCGCAACAACGGCGTCACCAAGCTCTGTGCAGTCAGATTCGGAAATGTCCTGGGTTCCCATGGATCAGTCATTCCGTTATTCGAACGTCAGATTGAAAGCGGCGGGCCGGTTACGGTCACCGATCCCAACATTATCCGCTACTTTATGACAATCCCCGAAGCAGCCCAGCTTGTTCTTCAGGCAGGTGCCTTCGCCAACAGCGGTGAGATCTTCGTTCTTGATATGGGCAGTCCGGTCAAGATTGATGATCTGGCAAGAAATCTGATTCAGCTTGCAGGATTGATTCCTGATGTCGATATCGAAGTCAGATATACCGGATTGAGACCCGGTGAGAAGCTTTATGAAGAACTTCTCGTTGATCCGAAGTCATGCACAAGAACAGCCAACAACCTGATCTTTGTGGCAGAACCTGAGAACATCTCGCTTGAAACAGTACAGAACAAATTAAAACGGCTCTCTGATCTTGTTGAGCAGACAGCCGCTGATAATTCGAAGATTATAGAGATTATCACAAAAGACGCATCAGTATAAATACGCAGGTTATGATCAATGCGGCTGATTGTATGGAAATACAATACAGGTCGCATTTTTCATTTGCAGTGATGGATCTTCCTCTGAATGCCAGCAGAAAGGGCAATGCAAGCGGCAGGAAGTATCTGCCCTGAACGCCCTCCGCAACAATTGAGGTGACCGGGGTCCATGTGATCGTAATACCGAGAATAATCAGGCAGACACCGATCATGCTGAAGATGAACATTGTCCATCTCAATAACGGTGAGAGTTCTTTCTTTTCGTAATCTCTGCGGATGACAGATGCGCCGACCAACAGCAGGAATGTGCTGACAAGGAAATCGGGAATGTTGATATCCAGCCAGCCGAGCTGATAGCCGATCATTGTTTTGAGATAATAGTCACCGCGGTACCAGAATGTATTCTTCAATAATGTGAAGATAAAGAGCGGATGGTTGATGAAGACTTCCTTTGTATAGCTTAATTCAGGTGTCCATGTCAGCCAGACTTCCGGCTCTTCAACGATATTTCCCGGGAAAACGATGTATTTGAGACCCATGAGAATGATGAATACTGCAAAGCACACAATGACAAAGATTCTGATCATTCTGTCGGTAATCCATTTTTTCCGGTAGAAGAAAACGAACGCCGGCAGCAATGCAATGAGTGAGTAGACATAAGTTCTCAAAGGAAGCAGCGATACTGAGCATAATGCAAGAAGTGCAATCTTGAGCTTTGGATGTCTGATCTTTTCTTCGTCATCGTGATAGAACAGATGAAGTGTCAGTGCCGCCACCATCACAGCTGCTGAAATCCGGAAGACATCGCGCGACATGGATGAAGCAAGCTGCAGACTGATCGGTGTCAGGGAGAATGTATAAAGAATGGATTTGCCGATCGGCAGAAGCTTCAGAGCAAAATAAATCGTGATGATATAGAAGAGCAGATTGAACAGTCTGCCGAGCAGATACATCGAGATCGTATTCAGCTTCAATATTCTGCCGAGTGTTATCCCCGCTGCCGGGGCAATATATTGGTACCATTCGGTATCGAAGACCATCGGCCTTCTTGCATAATCCAGCGACTGCGGATCGAACTGATCTGCATAGACCGGAATCAGCGTATCATCTTTCAGAGGTTCAGATAATTCTTCAAGATAGCGGTTGAAATCATCGATGCTGTATACGGTATAGCCGAAATCATAATCGGCATCATCCTGTCTCATCATGACTGCTTTTGAATCGGGACTCTTGATTCCCATCATGATGTTCGAGAGATTGTATGCAGTCCGCATATGCTGAGGCTCATCGGCGATGGTATTCAGAGGGAAGGCCAGTGAGAATACGGCAGCGAATATGAATGCCTGGGGAAGAAAGATCTTTTCATATGACCATTCATGATCCATGGCAGAACCTGCCGAAAAGGCTGAAAGATAAATCATACCGATGCATAAGGAAACACATAGATCGGTATAACTGCCTGCACCTGCCTGCATGAAACGGAAGATATTCACAAGCAGATAAGCCATTGCAAATAATGCGGCCAGGATCACAAACCAGTTCTTTCTGCAGAGTTCTTTGAAATCATGACCGTGGAAGAGCAGATACATACAGGAAGCTTCAACAACCAGAAAGATAGCTGCCGCAAATGCGACCGACCAGATCGAAGCTCCCGCCATATGTGTGATGAGAACGGAAAGCAGACAGAATAAAAGATTCACACATAATGTGAAAGGATATCGTTTCTGTTCAAGTGTATTGAAAAGTGTTCTCATCTGCATGTACTCCGTGAACTGATTATAAAGGAAAGAAGGAATGACAGGCAATGAAAGCTTTAAAGGATGATGACAAAGACAGCAATTAAACAGCATCTGTAATTATAATGAATGTAACAGGAGCAATGACCCATGAAACAGAATCCATTTTCTTTGCAGTACGGCAGGATGCCGGAATGGTATGTACAGCGCAATGATGTCCCCGATCAGATCATACAGTCTTTTGAAAGCGGACAGCCGGCGGTGAAGTCCTGTGTTGTGAGTGGGCTGAGAGGTATGGGAAAGACAGTCACACTGAACAGCGTTTCAGACTATTTCAGAGATAAGAACTGGATTGTGATCAGCCTGAATCCATACCGCGATATGCTGGAATCATTCGGCGCATGTCTTTATCATGCATTAGAGGCTGATGAAAATAAGGAATCTTCAGAATATTCACGCCGGAAACTGAATCTCAGAAGCAATGACATCGAAATGATCGATGAGCAGCTGCTTGTCAGGGCAATAGAAAATTACAGACAGGTTCTGATTACGATCGATGACATTGTATATACCGATCATGTACTTGCCTTTTTTCACTTCCTGAACCGGATCAGTCCGGAAGATTATCCTCTCTGTATTCTGATGAGCGGTCTCTGGCAGAATGTATCAGATTCTGAAAATGACAGAATTCCTGCATTTGTCATGAGAAGCAAAAAAGTGATACTTGGCATGCTGGATACCGATCTGATGACAGAGTATTACCGGCAGATTTTTTCCGTCAGCAGACGCACAGCAGCAAGATTTACAGATATTACATTCGGCTATCCGTATGCATTCCAGGTGCTCGGATATTATATATGGGAATATCCCGACGACTTTCTCGATAACAACCAGAAAAGAATGAACAGACATCTGAGAGAACAGGTTTACAGGGTGATTCTGCATGAGCAGAAAGAACAGGACAGAAAACTGCTGAAATCAGCTGCCGGTCTTAAATATGAAAGCAGAACACCTTCCGCAGTCAGAAACGCTGCCGGATTGAGTGAAAAAGCATACAGCAGCAGTGCAGAACGTCTTTTGTCGCAATCGCTGATTGCGTTTGACGAAGATGACGGCCTGATGTTTTTCAACCTGCCCGGCTTCAGCAAGGCTTTTGAGAAGTGAATGCAGGCAATACTGAATGATCGTCTGCGGAGATTCACCTGTACAGTCATCACATGCATTCAGAAAAGATTCTGTCTTTTCACATGTATGGTGTATAATGCCCTCAATGGATACACGAAGAACAGACAATCTATTTAAACACTTAGACTTCATTATCTTTGATCTGATCATTCTTGAAGCAGCTTTTTATATTGCCACGCTTGTTTACGGCATTGATCATTATGTCTATATCAAAGTCGGAACAGCTGCTTTCAGAAGACAGCAGATTTCGCTTGCGGTTTCATTGATCATTTCACTGGCAGTTGAAGAACCTTATAAAGATATCCTGAAGCGCACAAAGTGGATGGAACTCGGCAGGATGATCGGCCATACATTCTTTCTGGCACTTGTGGATGTTGTGATTCTCTTCTTTATTCACGATATCGGTATTACCTCCCGTATGGTGACCGCATATATGTGGATCTTCTACTTTGTCGTATTTCTGTTTGTCAGGCTGGTATGGAAGAAGATCATACGCAATTATGTCACGCATCACAAAGCTGCCAACCGGCAGATTGTGTTATGTACCGATCATGCAAATATGCATGCAATGGTAAAAGGCATGCTTGCCAAGGATTTCTTGGATTATGACATCAGCGGTATTTTCCTTGCGGATTATGACTCGCTCAAAGACGGTGATACTTCCTATAAAGATATCAATATTCAGGGGAATATTGATGACATGATGAATTATGTCACCCACAACTGGACGGATGAAGTTGTCTTATATCTGCCGGGCATGATCGAAACAACCGGTGAGCTGATTGAGCGCCTGGAAACGGCAGGCATTGAAGCACGCAATGTTGTGCTCAATCTTCAGGGAATGAATGAGCACACAACCGCATATGTGGAAACGATGGGATCACTTGTGGTTGTCTCAAGAAAGAGCCGTGATATTCCGTTAAGAGAATGGATCATGAAAAAAGCACTTGATATCCTCGGCGGAATCGTCGGGTGCTTACTGACCGTGATTATCTTTATCTTTATTGCACCTCTGATTTATATCAAATCTCCGGGACCGATTTTCTTTACACAGAACAGAGTCGGCAGAAACGGTAAAGTATTCAAAATGTATAAATTCCGTTCCATGTATATGGATGCCGAAGAAAGAAAAAAAGAACTCATGGCCAAGAATAAAGTTCAGGACGGCATGATGTTCAAAATGGAAGATGATCCAAGAATCATCGGTTCTGAAAAGAAAGATAAAAACGGCAAGCCGAAAGGAATCGGAAACTTCATCCGCAATACATCGCTTGATGAATTTCCGCAGTTCTTCAACGTCCTCAAAGGTGACATGTCACTCGTCGGTACAAGGCCTCCGACTCTTGATGAGTGGGCAAAGTATTCCGAACATCACAGAAAGCGTCTGTCCATGAGACCCGGTATCACAGGCCTATGGCAGATCTCGGGAAGATCGGATATCACTGACTTCGAACAGGTTGTTGAACTTGATTCAAGATATATTGACACATGGACAGTCGGAATGGATATTCTGATTCTGCTGAAAACAGTCGGTAAAGTACTGAAGCGGGAAGGAGCTGAATGATGAAACAGAAAGAAATCAAAGTCATCATCGCGGCGCATAAAGAATACCGCATGCCGCAGGATGAAATGTATCTGCCGCTTCATGTCGGCAGTGCGCTTCATGATTATGATCTTGCATATCAAAGAGATGATGAAGGCGAAAACATCTCTCTGAAGAATCCGTCATACTGTGAACTGACCGGCCTGTATTGGGCATGGAAGAATCTTGAAGAAGATTATATCGGGCTTGTGCACTACCGCCGTCACTTCGGGATCAGTAAAAAGAATAAAGATCCGTTTGAAAACATCCTGAAGTATGAAGAGATCAGACCTCTTCTTTACAGAACTGCGCTTTTTGTGCCGAAGAAGAGAAACTATTATATTGAAACACTTTATTCTCACTATGCGCATACGCATTATGCCGAGCAGCTTGATCTCTGCGGTGAAATCATCCGTGAGCTCTGCAGCGAGTATGATTCATCTTTTAAAAAGGTCATGAAGAGAACATACGGATATATGTTCAATATGATGATATTGAGAAAAGATCTGATGAATGAATACTGCACATGGCTGTTTGCAATTCTTGAAGAACTTGAAAAACGTTATGACGGCTCAAAGCTCGATGCGTTTCAGGCAAGATTTTACGGCCGCGTCAGCGAGATCATATTCAATGTCTGGCTTGATCATCAGCTTGAAACAGGAAGAATCCGCAAGGATCAGATCAAAGAACTGAATGTAATTTATACCGAACCGGTGAACTGGCTTGTCAAAGGAACATCCTTCCTGAAGGCAAAGCTGATTCATCAAAAATATGACAAGAGTTTCTGAAAAAGGAGTATCTATGAAATACGATTATCTGATTGTCGGCTCCGGTTTAAGCGGAGCGATCTTCGCCCATGAAGCAAAAAAAGCCGGAAAGAAATGCCTCATCATTGAAAAGCGCGATCACATCGGCGGCAATATCTATACAAAAGAGGTTGAAGGCATCAATGTTCATGAATACGGAGCCCATATTTTCCACACCAACAACCGTGAAGTATGGAATTATCTGAATCAGTTCACCGAATTCAACCGCTATACAAACAGCCCGGTAGCCAATTACCACGGCGAGCTGTATTCACTTCCTTTCAATATGTACACATTCAATAAAATGTGGGGTGTTGTCACACCGGAGGAAGCTGCCGCAAAAATTGAAGAACAGCGCAAAGAAGCAGGCATCACAGAGCCGAAGAATCTGGAAGAGCAGGCAATTTCATTGGTCGGCAAGGATATCTATGAAAAGCTTGTCAAAGGCTATACCGAAAAACAATGGGGAAGACCCTGCGATGAGCTGCCTTCCTTCATCATCAGAAGACTGCCGGTCAGACTGACTTTTGACAACAACTACTTCAATGCCCTGTTCCAGGGAATCCCTGTGGGCGGCTATACACAGATGATTGAAAAGATCATCGGTGATACCGAAGTCAGACTGAATACAGACTATCTGAAAAACAGGGAAGAGTTTGATGCAATGGCAGACAGAATCTTCTATACCGGTCCGATCGATGCCTACTTCAATTATGAATTCGGACCTCTTGAATACAGAAGCGTCCGCTTTGAAACAGAAGTTCTTGATCAGCCCAATTTCCAGGGAAATGCGGTCATCAACTACACCGACAGAGAAACTCCCTGGACAAGAATCATTGAACACAAGCATTTCGAATTCGGTACACAGCCTAAGACTGTGATCAGCAGGGAATACTCCAGTGAATGGAAACCGGGAGATGAGCCTTTCTATCCGGTCAATGATGCAAAGAACAGTGAACTTCTGAAAAAGTATCATCAGAAGGCTGAAGAATGCGGAAATGTGATCTTCGGCGGCAGACTCGGTGAATATAAATATTATGATATGGACCAGGCTGCAGCACGTACCCTTGAAATCGTGAAAGAGGAACTGGAAAGTCAGAACAGATGATTCTGGCTTTTTTGTTATTGTCAAGGTGTTTTTCTTATGTTAATGTAATGAAGCATTTGCAAGGAGTTTTTCGTCATGGCTAAAGATGATAAAGTCATCCTGACATGTGAGGTGTGCCTGTCCAGGAATTACACAACGCACCGCTCGAAGAACAAAACAAAAAGACTGGAGCTCAGAAAATACTGCCCGAGATGCGGCAAGGCTACGCTCCACAAGGAAACAAAATAGGAGGTTTCCCATTATGGCTGAAGAAAAGAAAACAAACAAACCGGTCAAAGACCATTGGCTGACAATCGACGGTGTTAAGAAAGAAGCGAAGCGTGTCCGCTGGCCGAAGTGGAAGAGCGAAGGAAACACAAACGGAATCGCCGCAAATACCGCAGAAGTACTGATCTTCTCTGGATTTTTCGCAGCTTTCTTCGTTTTCTGTGACTTCGTCGTCACATTCCTGCTGAGATTCATCGGGATCGGAGCATAATCTATGAGCGAAAAGAAGATCAACCCTGTCATTGATGACGAACATGAAAAGAGATGGTATGTAGTCAATACCTATTCCGGACATGAGAACCGTGTCAAGGACAATCTGGAAAAGAGACTGGAAACAATGGGAATCCAGGATTCCCTGTTCAGAATCATCGTCGCTGAAGAGCCTGAGATTGAAATCAAGAACGGCAAACAGGTCGAAAAGATGAGAAACATGTTCCCGGGATATGTCTTTGTTGAAATGAAAATGACCGATGAGGCATGGTATGTTGTCCGTAACACACCGGGTGTCACCGGATTTATCGGTTCATCAGGCGGCGGTGCAAAGCCGTTCCCTGTATCTCCGGATGAGATGGAATCCATCTTAAGAAGAATGGGTCAGAGCGACAAGAAGGTTTCTGTCGATTTCGCAATCGGCGATACTGTCCGTATTCTCAACGGACCGTTCTCCGGTATGGAAGGCCGTGTTTCCTATATGAATGACCAGACACAGACAGCAAGTGTTCTGACTCTGTTATTCGGAAGAGAAACACCGACCGACATCAACTACAACGATCTGCAGAAAGTTGAAGAAGAGTAAGAAGCAGCCGCA
>JAUNEN010000056.1 GCA_030525525.1 Erysipelotrichaceae bacterium | reverse complement strand
CAATTCAGAAAGGCCTGAATCATTGACGCTGATAATCGTATCGATTAAAATATATGAAGTGGATCCGCGATATGCACTGCCCTTATGAAAATGCATATGACGGATCAAAACAGGAGGACATAGAACAATGGCAACATTTAAGTGCAAAGTATGCGGTCAGGTTTTTGAGGCCGAAAATGCTGAAACAGCAGTATGCCCCTTATGCGGCGTATCCGGAGATGATCTCGAACTGATCGAAGAAGAAAAGAAGAACCCGTACGCAGGAACACAGACAGAAAAGAATCTGCAGGCTGCATTCGCCGGTGAATCACAGGCACGCAACAAATACACATATTTCGCTTCCAAGGCTAAGAAGGAAGGATTCGAGCAGATCGCTGCTCTGTTCTTAAAGACAGCTGACAACGAAAAAGAACATGCAAAGATGTGGTTCAAGGAACTCAACGGCATCGGCTCCACAGCTGAGAACCTGGCCGCTGCAGCTGACGGCGAGAACTATGAATGGACAGATATGTATGAAGACTTCGCAAAGACAGCAGAAGCTGAAGGATTCCCTGAGCTGGCCGCCAAGTTCCGCGGTGTCGCTGCCATCGAAAAGCATCATGAAGAGCGCTACAGAGCACTTCTGAAGAATGTTGAGATGCAGGAAGTCTTCGCAAAGAGCGAAGTCAAGGTCTGGGAATGCCGTAACTGCGGACACATCGTTGTCGGCACAAAGGCTCCTGAGGTCTGCCCTGTCTGCAATCATCCGCAGTCCTATTTCGAAGTCAACGCTGAAAATTATTGATTTCACACAAAAACATGTCCGCGCCGGACATGTTTTTCTTTTGATCAGATTTCTTTCAGAGCAGAGCGGTCAAGCTGCTCAAGAGAGTATGGTGCAGGTTTCTTTTCTGCATATCCGAGTGCGAGGATTCCGGAAACGCGATTGTTTTCCGGCAGATTGAACAGGCTGCGGATATTGTCTTCCGCATCGCTGCCATCCTCCCCTTTTCTGAGATACACCTGCACAAAGCAGGAAGAAAGGCCCAGTGACTCCGCTTCAAGTATCATGAATGTCAGGGCAATGGAGGAATCTTCAATCCATGTATCTGCTTTGTTTTCATCCGCAAATACAGCAATCACCGCCGGAGCATCCGCAAGAAATGCACCTCCGGCTTTTTTGATTCCGGAAAACTGTTTCTTCATCTCAGGATCTTTGACTGCATAAAACATGCACGGTCTTCTGTTCATTGAAGTCGGTGCCAGCAGTCCGGCATCAAGAATGCGGTTCAGTTTTTCTTCTTCAACCGGTTGATTTTTAAATGAGCGCACACTGCGGCGCTGACACATCATCTCAAGCAGGTCCATCATATTTCTCCTCATTTCTGAATTTATCATAGCATCCATCAAAAAAGGCAGTGCATCCGGCGCACTGCCTGCACAGTCATTTACTCCTGCGCACCCTGGGGCTGACTCTGACTCAGCTGCATGGTGATCCTTTCGACCGTTTCATCTTCCAGTTCGAGTCTGAGTACATACTGATCATAGCCGTATTCATTTTCGGCAGGCGCTTCAACAATGATGCGTGTTCCTTCATCATTGCCTTTCTTTGTCCACTCGATTCCCTGACTCTTCAGTGCATCCTCAACCGTCCAGGAAGAGCTGCCGACATAAACGCCGCCGTTCAGCTCATACCAATAGCTTTCAGAATCGGTATAAAGTCCTGTGATCAGTGCATCTTCGACAGGTACGGGTTCACCGGTCGGCGAAACAACAGAAACTTCTGCAATCTCTTCACCCCATTCTGATTCAATATGAAAGGATACCGGCTCGGTTCCGATTTCATCGACTGTTTCCGAGAAGGCACTTGTACGGATCCGCCACTCATCCTGCATGAACTCACTCATCTTCAGAGGAAGCGAAACATACTTTCCGTTGATGAAGATTTCCGGCTTTGAGAGATCACCGCTCATCATGTTGTATTCTTCTTCATACGGATCGACATATTCCTCAACCGCCGGCGGCTCATAATAAACCGGCTCGGAATAAGTTCTGTTGGTGATAAACGTCACAGCAGTGCCGACAGTAATCATCGCCAGACCCATTGTCAGAATTGAAAGCCCGACAGCCTTTGTACGGCTTTTTGAACGGCGGATTTCTGAAACGCGTGATGTATTGCGCACTGTATGCTCACCATAGCCTTTCCGCTTGTAATCCAGCAGATCCTGCTCAACGCGGTCGCTGACGCCGGAATAGCCGATATCGACTTCAGGTGTTTCACCTTCCGCTTTCTGCTCTTCTTCCGGGAGTGAATCAATATAATCCTGAAACAGATCACTGTTCAGATTCTGATTTTCAAACTTTTTTTCTTCCATAATATCCTGCTCGGCTTACGCCAATATCAGTATATCAGTTTTGATGAAACTGTGAACGGACTGCAGATTGAAAAAGGCTTCTTCAGGCCGAAGAAACCTTAAGATTTTTTTAACCGAGATATTTCTGCAGTGTTCTGCGGACGGCGCCCGGCCCTTCGATTTCCTGTACAAACATCTTTTCGATCAATTCACCGATTCCGGCTTCATAAAGATCGATTCCGAAGATATTCGCGTTGGCAAGCACCGGCTTCAGCTGTCCCTGATATGTTTCCGGCTTACCGAGTTCAACATCCTTCAGGATTGCCTGCAGTTCATCATTCATCGGGTCGGGAGACAGTTCAAACGGCTTCCCTTCTTCATCAAGGGCGAGAAGATATCTCAGCCATCCGGCAATTGCCAGCGGGATGCCGGTGAGTTTTTCAGCATTTCCGTCGCGCTTCACATATTCCTTGATCGTTTCACCAAAGCGGATACCGACCATCTGTGAAGTGTCAACCGCAATGCGCTGCGGCGTATCGGAAATGTATTCGTTCGGGAATCTGTCATTGATGCATTCTTCAATGAATGCTTTCGGGGAAAGGATACCGGGATCTTTGACAACAGCCATTCCCTCAACCGGTCCTACCTTTTCAACAAGCTTCAGCATTTCCGGATCTTTCATGACATCCGAGAATCTTGTATAGCCAAGTACGCATCCATAAGGCGCAAGAGCGGTATGAAGCGGATTGAGGCATACGGTTACCTTCATCCGTTCCGATGCATTGACCGTATCGCGGTCGGTCATATAGACGCCTGCCTTTTCAAACGGCGGACGGCCGTTCGGGAAACTGTCTTCCACAACCAGATACTGCGGCTTTTCAGCATTGACAAACGGCGCAATATACGTCTTTTTGTCCGTGATCACAATCTCCATATCCTCAACCCCGAGATCCCCCAGCATTTCCTGAACCGATTCGGAAGGACGGGGCGTGATCTTGTCGATCATTGTCCACGGGAAGGATATGACCGATTCATCCGAAATATAGGAAATGAATTCTTCCGGAACAAGATTTCTTTCTTTCCATGCTCCGGCAATCTCAATCACTGCATTGCGCAGCTTTTCGCCGTTATGCGAAACATTGTCCATGGATACAAGTGCCAGCGGAGCTCTGCCAGCTTTATAGCGTTCAAACAGAAGTGCTGCAACAAGTGCCATCGCACTGCCTGCACACGCCAGACCGCTTTCAATATCTTCTTTGACAAAAGAGAAATATTCACCTGCCGCATTGCGGAGAGCATATCCCTTTTCGGTAATTGTGAATGAAACCATCTGAAGAGACGGATCAGAGAAAATCTGATTCAGTCTTTCTCTTGCGGCACTGTCTTCTTTCCTTGCGGCAATCGCTTCCGAAAGCGAACCGATGACGCGCTTCTGACTTGTGCCGTCCTTGAGCAGTGTGACGCATAAAGCCAGATTGTCATAAGGCCGGTAAATCTTCTCAACAACTTCAAAGTCAAATGTTTCCACGCATGTGATTCCCGATTTCAGATCGCCCGATGCGATCAGATCATCGGCGATTGTACCGGGAAAAATACGGAAGATATTTCCGATTCCGAAATGAACCCAGCGGGGATTGTCTGCCGTATATGCAGCAATTGCCGCAGCGTCATAGGCAGGCAGTTCAATCCCTGCCTTTTCCCATGCCTCACGCTGTCCGAGGCCTGATAATGTCAGTTTCATAAAATGATTTCTCCTGATTTTCTGTATTATCATCATACATTCATCCATGACTGCATACAATCACGGCTGATAGCTTTCGATAAACCATCTGTTCTTTTCAAGAAACAGATTGCGCCGCTTCCCCTGGATCATACATGCATAGCGCATCCCGCAGCCGCCGACCTGCGAAGCACGCCGCTCGCTGCTGAGCACCTTGTCGATTTTATATTTCTTTCCGTTTTCCCAGCAGACATACAGCGGCGTAATATCGCCGTTGCGCTTCTGATAGATAATGACATCAACATATCGCTTAAACAATTCCATATCACACTTCCTAAGGCATCATTTTCCGTCCCTGAAAATAACCGACCGGATGAACGGTATGCTCATCCTTAACATTGAATGCAGTCAGTTCGCGGTCAACTGCCGTACAGGCACGCTGAACAGCGTAATAGCCGTATTTCTCACGGATCTCATCCATGACAAGATCTGTCATCCTTGCCTTCTCATAAGCCGCCTCATCCTCAAACAGATTCAGCTGACGATGAGAGCCGGAAGGTCTGAGACCGGATACCGAAACACCGACCGCACGCAGCGGTTTTTCAAAATCATAAAGTTCTTCGACAAGACGCATTGCCGTATGGAGAATCACCATACTGACATCCGTCTTCTGATCGATTTTTCTTTCGCAGCCATACCAGTCAAGACCGCTGGAGCGCAGCGAAATTGAAATGACATCCCCTTCCATCCCGTGATCGCGCATCCGTGAAGCCACTGCTTCGCAGAGCACATAGTAAACCGGTCTTAAATCTTCGAGATTGTCGACATCGTGAACCATGGTCATCGAATTGCCGACCGATTTGACCGGACTGCGGTAAAAGTTTTCAGCCACCGGACTTGTATCGCCGCCATTGGCAAAGACAGAAATCATTTCGCCGGGAATCCCCATCGCTTTTTTCAGAAAGCGGCGCGGATAGACAGCGAGTTCGCCGATCGTGTAGATTCCTCTCTGACGCAGCTTGCGGGTTGTGGCAGGCCCGACATAAAGCAGATCCGAAGCCGGCAAAGGCCAGACCGTTTCCCGGTAGTTCTCCCTTGTAATCACTGCCGGGCCGTCCTTTTTCTTCATATCGCTGCCGAGCTTTGCAAATATCTTGTTCCAGGAAAGACCGACCGAAACATCGAGGCCGATCTCATCATGAACCTCCTTCTGAATCTGAACTGCCATCTTCAGAGGATCGCCGAACAGAGATACGGAATCGGTATAATCAATCCACGCTTCATCAAGGCCGAAGGATTCGACATGATCGCTGTAGCGTCTGTAGATTTCCTTCACGAGCGATGTATAGTAGATATAATCGTCATAGGAAGGCGGAATGATCAGCAGATCGCTGCATTTCTGTTTTGCTTCCCGCAGGCTTTCACCGGTTTTGATTCCGTATTTTTTGGCAAGATCATTTTTGGCAAGAATGATTCCGTGACGTGTTTCTTCATGTCCTCCGACTGCCATCGGCACATTCCTCAGCTCCGGAAATTTCATTTCTTCAATCTGCGCATAGCAGTGATTGATATCGATGTGAAAGATCGTTCTGTCTTTTCCCATACTTCCTACCGCAGTTTTATTATATTTGTATGCGTTGCTTATTTCAATATACAAAGAAACATTTTTAATTTTCATTTGCGTGTTGGTTGCATTTTTGATATGATATAGAAGCGAGGTAATGTATATGGATCTTAAGGAAATTATCAATGATTACAAACTGAAAACCGGCTGCAACGATGCTGAGATTGCCCGCCGTGTGGGCGTTTCCAGATCGACCGCATGCCGCTGGTCAAGCGGACAGATCCGCCGTGTGACTCCGGATGTCATGGCAAAGCTTTCTGAACTGGTCGGATATAATATCGAGCCTGTTCTCAAGGGAATGGACATTTCCGTTAAGCTTCCGGTCCTCGGTTATGTCAAGGGCGGCTATGATCTGTTTGCCGAAGAAAACTACATCGGTGAAGAGGATGTATCCCTTTCCGACCGCAAGAAAGGCGATTATTACCTTCAGGTGACCGGAAACTCGATGAAGGGCGTCGGCATCATGGACGGTTCGCTCGTCCTTGTACAGAGCACAAATCACATTGAGAACGGTGAAATCGGCGTTGTGATGATTGATCAGGAAGTCACCGTCAAAAAGGTTGTCGTCAAAAGAGGCATGATGATTCTTGAAGCTGCCAACCCCGACGTTGAAAACAGATACTTCACTTCCAGTGAGGTTCAGAGTCTGCCGGTACGGGTCATCGGCAAAGTCATCTCCTGCAAAACTTATTTCTGAAGCATTGAAAAAAGTCCGGGACACACAGTTCCCGGACTTTTCAGATGTGCAGTGACTTATTTTTTCAGCTCGTGGAGATAATGATACAGAGCACCGATCATATTGGCGTCATTGCCGAATGTGCACGGTTCAATATCCGGCAGTGTATAAGGAGCTGAACCTTCAAACGGTGCATTCATCTCGGTGATGACACGTCTGAGTGTATCGATGAGAATCGGCTGCTTGGAAATGCCGCCGCCGATGGAAACACGTTCAACATCAAGAATGGTCTGAAGTGAAATGATCGCTGTTGCCAGGCCTTCGCAATAGTGCTCAATCGCTTCGATCGCTTCCGGCTGTCCTTCATTTGCCGCATTGAAGAGATCTCTGCCATTGAGTGTTCCCTCTTCGGCACCGATCTTCTTTTCATATGCTTCAACAAGTCTGCCGACGCCGTTCAGCGTTGCCCAGTTGCGCTCTTTTGAGTACGGTAAGTCAAGACGGGTTGAGATATTGGAATACTCGCCTGCCGCAAATGTTGTGCCGCGATAGAGCTTTCCGTCAATGATCACAGCCCCGCCGATACCTGTTCCAAGCACAACGACAGTTCCGTTTTTCACGCCCTGCATCGAGCCTTTCCAAAGCTCGGCAAGTGCAGCTGCCTTGGCATCGTTTTCAACTGCGAAAGGTACGGGAATTCTTTCCGCAAGGCGTCCGGCAAGATTGACGCCGCTGATGTATTTCAATGCGCCGCTGGTGAAGAAATAGCCGTTTGAAGAATCGATTTTGCCGGGTGCGCTCATTGCAAGTGCCTGAACGTCACGGTCCTCAAATTTTTTGTACAGATCGCAGATGGTATCGATGAAAACTTCGAGTCCTTCATAAGGAGTCGGAATTTCACCCTTTTCAAAGATTTCGATGTTTTCGTCCATTAAAGCATACTTGATGTTGGTGCCGCCGACATCGATCGTCAGATAATTAGCCATATTGTCCCCTTTTTATGATTCTTTATGAATCATTTGTTAAAAAAAGTATAACATACAAAAAAGAGTCAATCTCAGACTCTTTTTCTGCATGAAATGATTTACTGCTTTTCAGCGAGCTGAATGCCTTCTTCAGTCAGATAAACAATGCCGTAATGTATCTTTTCGACCAGCCCGGATTCAGACAGTCTTTCCATCATTGTATGAACCGAAGAGCGGCTGATGGAAAGTGCACGGGCGACTTCAACGCTGCGCACCCCCCGGCAAAGCGGATCAAGGCTTTTCAGCACTTTGAGATACCGGATCATGGCCGGTGTAATCTTATAATCTGCCATATTACATAAAACAGACAGGCGGTGAGCGCCTGTCTGTATTCATTCAAACTCAGGCTTTGACAGTCTTGAGTGTCTTTGCTTCATCGTAAGGTCTGACAAGCAGCCAAACGACCAGAGCGACAACGGCGAATGCGCAGACTGCACCGATGATATTGCCGCTTCCTGTGAACATAGAACCGATCTGATAGATCACAAAGGCAACCGCATATGCCAGAACACACTGATAGCCGATTGCGAACCAAGTCCATTTGGCATTGTTCATCTCACGTCTGATCGCACCGATTGCAGCGAAGCAGGGAGCGCAGAGCAGGTTGAATGCCAGGAATGAATAGCCGGCAAGCTTTGTGAGTCCTTCGAAGTCGAGGACACCGAAGACACCGACAACTTCTTCCTTCGCAACAAGTCCCATGACTGTCGCAATGGTAGCCTTGATTTCAGCAAATCCGAGCGGCGCGAAGATCCACTTGACGCCGTTTCCGATGGCGCCGAGGACGGATGATTCGAGTTCAAGATCAGGATTCCAGCCGAATGCACCGTCTGTCCAGCCGAATGTGGAACCAAGCCAGATGACGATGGAGCTTAACAGGATGATGGAGCCTGCCTTCTTGATGAAGGACCAGCCTCTTTCCCACATGCTTCTTAAGATATTGCCGACAGTCGGCCAGTGGTATGCAGGCAGCTCCATGACAAACGGAGCGGGATCGCCGGCAAACATCTTTGTCTTCTTGAGGATGATACCGGAGATGATAATCGCCGCCATGCCGAGGAAGTAAGCACTCGGAGCGACCCAGGAAGCCTTGCGGAAGAGTGCGGAGGAAATCAGAGCGATGATCGGCAGCTTGGCGCCGCAGGGAATGAATGTCGTTGTCATGATTGTCATTCTGCGGTCACGCTCATTTTCAATCGTACGGGAAGCCATAACGCCCGGCACGCCGCAGCCTGTACCGATTAATACCGGAATAAAGCTCTTGCCGGAAAGACCGAACTTGCGGAAGATACGGTCCATAACGAATGCGACACGTGCCATGTATCCGCATGCCTCAAGGAAGGCAAGGAATGCGAAGAGGACGAACATCTGCGGGACGAAACCGAGAACGGCACCGACACCGCCGACAATACCGTCGATGACAAGTGACTTCACGAAATCATTGCAGTTGATTGCATCAAGCAGACCTTCGACAAGGACCGGAACACCCGGAACCCATGTGCCGTAGTCTTCATTTGCAGGCAGCTCTGCATCTTCGCCGAGTGCTGTATCGACAACCTCTGAGATGCTGTAGGCGCCGTCCGCCTTCTCATCAAGCTCGGCACCATAGAAGCCGTATGCTTCATCAAATGCTTCATAATCGCCGTCTGCGATGGCAGCCTGGATGTCTTCGGCACCTGTAATGCCTGCTTCAACTGCCTTGTCGACATTTGCGACAACTTCTTCTGTGAAGACATTTTCAGCATAGTATTCATTCATCGCATCGGTAAATTCCTCACGGCCGTTGCCGAAGAGATAATAGCCGTCTCCGAACAGACCGTCATTTGTCCAGTCTGTGACAAATGTACCGATGGTTGTGACTGAAACATAGTAGACCAGCCACATGACAAGAGCGAAGATCGGCAGGGCCAGCCAGCGGTTGGTGACGATCTGGTCAATCTTATCGGATGTGGACAGTTCGCCTGCACCCTTCTTGCCGTATGTGCCCTTCAGGGTTCTGGCAATGTATTCATAACGCTCATTGGTGATGATGCTTTCGGAATCATCGTCATGTGCTGTTTCGATCTTTTTGATGATCTCTTCTGCTTTCGGTGCAAGAGCAGCGATATTTTCAGGCAGCTTGTCATCACGTTCAAACACCTTGACCGCAAACCATCTCTTCAGATGTTCCGGAACGCCCGCCAGAAGATCTTCAATTTCTTTCAGTGCGCCTTCGATATCCTTTGCAAAGGCAACCGGCTTTGCGGCTTTCTTTGACTTGGCTGCTTCAACGGCAAGCTCGGCAGCTTCATTGATGCCGGTGCCCTTAAGAGCAGAGATTTCAACAGCCTTGACGCCAAGCTGGGCGGAGAGCTTCTTCAGATCGAGCTTGTCTCCGTTTTTGGCAACCAGGTCGCTCATGTTGACAGCGACAACAACCGGAATACCGAGTTCAAGCAGCTGGGTTGTCAGATACAGGTTTCTTTCCAGGTTTGTACCGTCAACGATATTCAGAATCGCATCGGGATTCTCATCGACCAGGAAGTTTCTGGAAACGACTTCTTCAGTTGTATAAGGTGATAAGGAATAGATACCGGGAAGGTCTTCGATCAGAACATCCTTGTTTCCTTTCAGACGTCCTTCCTTCTTCTCAACAGTGACACCCGGCCAGTTACCGACAAACTGATTGGAACCGGTCAGTGCGTTGAACAGAGTTGTTTTACCGCTGTTCGGATTGCCCGCCAGGGCAATTGTCAGCTTTTGATCAGCCATATTGATTCAATCCTCTCTAAGCAGCTGCCAATCAGGCAACTTCAATCATTGCTGCATCTTCTTTTCTGAGTGAAAGCTCGTATCCGCGGACTGTGAGTTCAATCGGATCGCCGAGCGGTGCGACTTTACGGACATAGACTTCTACCCCTTTTGTGATTCCCATGTCCATGATTCTTCTCTTGACGGCACCTTCGCCATGCAGTTTGATGACTTTGGCACTGTCGCCGATTGCAACATCCCTTAAGGTTTTCATAATTCCCTCCTAGATCATAATTTTCATCGCGAGATCCTTACCGATCCCGACTCTGGATTCCTTGACATTGACAATGAGATTGCCGGCAGCCTCACTGATCACACAGACGGATCCGCCGACCACAAATCCGAGATCGGCCAGGTGCTGCCTGACTTCGGCATTGCCGCCGATTTTCAGGATTTTGTATTCTTTTCCTTTATCTGCAACGATTAACGGCATCATTGAATACCTCCTACTTTGTTAGTTAATGTTAACTTACTCTAATGAGTTTAAACTAACTAACCAATAATGTCAATGAAATACGAAAGAAAAAAGGAACCGTACAATGACGATTCCTTATATGAACTGATTAAGCTTTTCTGCGTCTGAAGTGGAATACTTTCTGGGGAATCCGCAGCCACCAGGTGAACAAACCGTAGCCGGCAACTGCGCATAAGCCGTTGAGTGCAAGCTTGAAGAGACAGATGATTCTGGAGCCCTTTGAAGCATCCAGACCGATGAGATTGAGCAGCGAGCTGATGATCAGAATGACCGCAAGCCCCAAAAGCAGCTTGAGAGCAATTCGGATCGTCGGCCAGAAGCGCACATTGCATTTGTCATGGATTTCCTTGAGGTTGAATACTGCCGCATAGCCATTGCATAAAACCGAGCAGAGCACTGCACCGGGATAGCCGAGCAGCGAAACCATCGGCACAATCAGAATTGCCTTGGCAACCGCACCGATTGTCAGTCTGATCAATAATGACTTGCGGTAGCCGACTGTCATCATGATTGTTGAAACAACCGGCACAAGTGTTCCTAAGAACCCTTCAACCGCATTCCACGCAAGCACGCCTGAGCTGGTCGCAAGATCTTCCGTATAATAGAGCACATGATAAATGCCCGGCGCATAGACGGCGATGCAGAAGCATACCGGCATGGCAATATAGAAGATGATATTCAGGCAGTCGCGGATATTCTTTTCCACCTTGCGCTGACTTTTCTCGGCAATGGCAGCCGAAATATGAGGAATCACGGCAGCCGTAAAGCCGGGTGCGAGAATCATCGGGATTGCATTGATTTTGGAACCGACATAGTTGACGGCGGAAAGAATGACATTGCGGGTTGCTTCGTCATACCCCTTTCTTGCCAGACCGATCGGCAGCAGCATCGTATTGAAGATATCATCGCCATAGCCGACAACACTGGAAATCAGATACGGAACCGCAAGTGCCAGGAATTCCCTGATCAGAGTCTCTCTTGACTGCGCCTGGCTGATCTGCTGTTCTGCCGGTTCGCTGATTTCACTGAATTTGCGTCTGTCAAAGACAAGATACTGGGCAATGCCGGCAAGTGCCGCAATGCTTGTGGAAATAACTGCCGCATACAATGCCCATTTTCTTTCCTTATGAAGGACATAGACAAGCAGCCATGAGACACTCAGCATGAAGCCGACTCTGAAGAACTGTTCAAATGCCTGCGAGAAGGCATACTGTTCCATTTCCTTGAGTCCCTGATAATAACCTCTGAGCCCCGATAAAATCGGTACAAGGAATACGGCAATGCCGATCAAGCGCAGCAGGTTCGTCATGATTGCCACGCCTTCGCCACCCGTCGCACTGCTCTGCAGCATGACACGGGCAATCGGACCGGCCATGACCATTAAGAAGATCATTCCGGCAAGTCCCAGTGCCGAAAGAATCATGAGCGCCAGTTTTTTGATTTCAACCAGTGACTTGTAATCCTTTTTGACCTGATATCTTGCAACAACCGTTGCCACGGCAAGCGGGAAACCTGCCGTGCAGATATTCAGGATGTAGTTATAGATTCTGTATGCATTTCCGTAATAGCTCATGTAGGCATCGGAACCGAGAATCGATGAGAGCGGAATGGAATAAACCAGACCGAGCATTTTCGCGATAAAAAGCCCGCCTGTTCCGACAAGTCCGGAAAGTACGATCGACTTTTTGATTCTGGAAGAGCGTTCTTCCTTTTTCGCTGTTCTGTCTTCACTCATAGCACAACCTTATTTCAGCTTTTCATACAATGCGTATGCAGGTTTGTTGAGAACCAGGATGAAATCACCGATCATCTGCTCAACCGTGCCGCCGAATCCCTTCTTGAATTCATAGACGCCATAGTCATCAGCGTCCTCTCTGAAGTCTCCGGAAATTCCGTAGAAGTTATAGCGGTTCACATGATGCTCAATGCACCAGCGGATCATATACCACTGAATGGCGTAAGGTCCGAAGTAATTGCGGAATTCTTCTTCGGCTGCACTTGCATAATAGACGCATTCATTGTCATAGACGGTAAAGATCGAACTGGCCAGATGAATTTCATCGCCGTATTTTTCCTGAAGCTCACGTGCTTCCGCCTGCTTTTTTGCATTGATCTCAAAGGCTTCCTCGTTGACCTTCTGCTTTTTCAGGAACTTGCGGCTGCCCGGTGTCTCCTGCAGCTTTTCTTCAATTTCAGCTTTCTCTTTTTCAAGTGCCTCTGCTTCTTTGGACAGAGCTTCAAGTAAATGAAGCGGTGAAAGCGAAGCCAGCAGAACCTTCATATGATCACCATAGGCTTCATACATCTGTTTATAGTAGCTGTCGGAGTACATATCGAAGTTTCTTCTCTTCGCTGTCTTCTCCTCCATGCGGATGAAGATATCCAGTTCATCGATCGAAAGCTCGCGGACTTCAACTCCCTGCTTGATTGTGCGGTTGATGCACCATCTTGTCTGCTGGGAGATTTCCTTGAGTACCTGTGCTTCCGTACGGTCAGTCAGATCCATGACAAACATGAATGCCGCCTGGCTTCTCTGGGAGTTGTCGAATGTGAATTCACGGTGGATGAATCCTTCTTTTTTCAGATTCTCTGCAACATAGCTGTTGTCATATCCGCCTTCCACCCGCTTTCCTTCGATATCGAGTTCGTAGTAATTGATATACGGATCGATGATCAGAAACAGGCCGCGGTGCTTCTTCGCATATTTCTTAACATTCTCGCACATGCAGTGCAGAACTTCTTCATCGGAATAATCAAGCATGAAACCGCGCTGGGCATAATAGCAGCGGAACATCTTTTTCGCGATCGCAAAAGAGCTGAGCGCACATGCGCCGGCAAGTGTGCCGTTTTTCTTCACGCCGAAATAGATGATATCGCGGTTTCTCATTCTGAGGTGTTCCATCGCTTCGGGTGAATTGAGAAAGGTTCTCTGATCGCTTGACGCATAGAATTTTCCATATTCTTCAGCGGTCAGTTCAACAAATTCAGTCATATTCTCCTCCTTCATCCCAACAGGTGTGTGAAGTGCGCACCAAAAAAAGCGGCACTGTCTCACATCCTTATAAGATGATACAGGTTTGCCGCTTTTTCCTCAAGCCATTCTCTTTTGAAAATATCTGTATTTAAGCATTGCGGAAAACAATGCCTTCTTCGCTCATCGATTCAATGATCGCAAGGCTTTCGAGCGGATAGCCCTTGGAGCGGATTTCATCGCCGCCGGGCTGGAAGCCCTTTTCAATGCAGATGCCGATGCCGCCGATTGAAGCTGATGCCTGCTCGCAGATTGAGATCATTCCCTTGAGGGCGGCGCCGTTGGCCAGGAAGTCATCGACAATCAGGACGGTATCATCACTGTTCAGATAGGATTGCGACATGGTGATGTCATAATCATTGTCATATGTGAAAGAGTGTACCTTTGAACGGTAGACATCTTTGCCGATATTCAGACTGCGTGCCTTTTTGGCAAATACACAGGGCACATTGAAATATCTTGCCGCGCTCACCGCAATCGCAATGCCGCTGGCTTCAATGGTAATGACTTTTGTAATATGACGGTCTTTGAACAGACGGAATAATTCCTTTCCGATCTCATCCAGCAGATTCACGTCAATCTGATGATTCAGGAAGGAATCCACTTTCAGGATCTCTGTTCCGATCACTCTTCCATCTTTCGCAATTCTCTCTTCAAGCAGTTTCATGATTCAACCTCCGCGTCTTATTTAAGATGATACAGTTTTGTGTATTTTTCCTCAAGATAATCCAGATAAACATTTACATCAAATTCCCTGCCGGTGGCGATTTTCATGATGTCATCCGCATCATAGCGGCAGCCGTACTTATGGATATGCTCTTTCAGCCATTCAATGCAGATTTCAAAGTGTCCGCTTCTTAAAGCCTCATCCACATCGATTTCTTCCCTCATCTTGGCTGTGAACTGGGCACTGAAGGCAGAGCCGAGCGCATAGGTCGGGAAGTAGCCGAAGGAACCATCGCTCCAGTGCACATCCTGCAGAATTCCTTCACGGGCGCCAGGTACCTTGATGCCAAGGTACTTTTCATATAATGCATTCCATGTTTCATCAAGACCTTCGGTGGAAATGGATCCATCGAAAAGCCCCTTCTCAATTTCATAGCGCACAAGAATGTGAAGCGGATAAGTCAGTTCATCAGCTTCCGTACGGACAAGCGATCTTCTTGAAACATTGACCGCATCCGTAAACTGCTTTGCCGTAACATTGCCCAGCTGTGCCGGGAAGTGCTTCTGCAGAATCGGGAAGAGATATTCCCAGAAAGCATACGAACGTCCGAGATAATTCTCAAACAGACGGGATTGTGATTCGTGCATGCCGCTGGAGATGCCTTCGGAAAGAATCATGCCGTCATACTTGTCATCGCAATCATGTTCATAAGTCGCATGACCCACTTCATGAACGGTGGAAAGGATTGCCGAAGCGACATTATTCAGCAGATACTTCGTCGTCGTGCGGCAGTCATTTTCGCATACCCAGTTTGTAAAAGGATGTTCGGTCTCATTCTGATAGCCCCAGTCCGCATCAAAGTGCAGATATTTGAGCAGTTCATTGCTGAAGCGCTTCTGTTCTTCAATGTCATATTCCTGATACAGGAAGGAGTCATCAATCTGCTCTGCAGCGCATACCTTTTCAATCAGAGGTACCAGACGCTCTTTGAGAGCATTGAAGAATACATCATATTTTTCACGGTTCATGCCGGGCTCATAATCATCGAGCATCTGATCATAGAGATCCATGTCGCTCTTTCTGTATTCATACTGCTGCTTTCTGATCTCAATAACTTTCTTGAGCCACGGTTCGAAAATCGAATAGTCATTTTTTGTCTTTGCTTCAAGCCAGGCATCATAGGATTTGGAGAAGATCTCCTGTGCACTGACAAATTCTTCCTTGGGAATGCATACCGTTGCCATTGCGTCTTTGTAATAAAGATAAGCAGCTCTTTTAAGATCGGGATCGATGTCGTTGTCATCCTTCATCTCTCTGAGAATCTCAAGAATCTCAGGATCGGTGACAATCGAAAAGAGCTCACCGGAAAGATAAGCGGTTCTTGCGTCACGGTATGCACTTCCGCCGATGGGTGCGACAGTCATCTTGTCGGTCATGATAATGCTTAAAGCCATGTCATAGGCGCTCTTTCTGAACAGCCAGTCATTGTATTTCTGAATCTTTTCTTCTGAAATCATATTGTTTTGTTCCTTTCAGTCTCTCCATTTTAACATTAAAGCCCGGCTTCACCGGGCATATTCTCACCAATTGTATCTCTGATCAGGGAAGTCTGTTTCCGGCAGCCCTGTAAAGGTCATACCACTGTCTTCTGCTCAGGCAGATATCGGCAGCTTTGGCAGCGTCCTTGATGCGGGCTGCTTTGGATGTGCCGGTGATGACCTGCATCTTTGCCGGATAGCGCAGATTCCATGCATAGGCAATGACATCCTTGCCGACATTGTATTCAGCAGCGATCTCATCCATCAGGGCGTTGAGTTCGGGATATCTTTCATCATTCAGGAATGTACCCTGGAAGTAGCCGATCTGCAGCGGGCTCCATGTCTGCACTGCCATATCATTCATGCGGCAGTATTCCAGCGTGCCGCCGTCTCTCATCACAGCCGGATCATCCGACATGTTGATATTGAAGCCGGCATCAAGCAGAGGTGTATGGACGATGGAGAGCTGAACCTGATTTGCACAGAGTTCCTCTTCAACGGCTGACTTCAGAAGATCCATCTGATAGCGGTTCATATTGGAAACACCGAAATGGCGTACCTTGCCTGCTTTCTTCAGTTCATTGAATGCTTCATTGACTTCTTCCGGCTCCATGAGGGCATCGGGTCTGTGCAGCAGGAGTGAATCGATATGGTCTGTTTTGAGTCTCTCAAGAATGCCGTCAACCGCACTCAGAATATATTCCTTTGAAAAGTCGAACATTCCCTGACGGATTCCGCATTTGGACTGAATGAACATTTTGTCTCTGAGTTCCGGCTGTGCACTAAGCAGTCTGCCGAAAACTTCTTCACTGCGGCCGCCGCCGTAAATATCGGCGTGATCGAAGAAGTTGATTCCTTCATCAAGAGCGGTCCTTACAAATTCTTCAGCTGCGGCTTCATCAAGGCCGGCAATTCTCATCGTGCCGATACCGATCACTGAAACCTGTTCCTTGTCTTTGGAAAAATCAATATATCTCATTGTGTATTTTACAGCCGTCAGGCCTGCGGCTTCCTCCGTTTTTCAGGTTTGCCTGTTTTGAATATTCTATCATGAGGCGAAAGAAAAAGCAGTCGCCATGCACATGCATGAAGACCGCTTTCCTCAGAGTTTCATGAAGATTTCAATCGCTTCTTTCACATCGTGAACGACATAGTCGGCATGTTTCTGAACCATCTCAGGTGCGAAGTCAAATGTGAAAGCCACATCGGCCGCATCAAGCAGCGGGATGTCATTGTAGGAATCCCCGATCCCGGCAATGCATGTATCCGGATACATTGATCTTAACTGATTGATGCCTTCTCCCTTTGAGCATCCTTTTGCGACAACATCAAGATAGTCATTGTTCTGAAATCCATTCAGAACTTCTGAATATGCTTCATTGATTTCCGTCACAATCCTGTATGCATTTTCGCGTGTCCCGGCGCCGATTGAAACGCCTTCGATCTTCCCTTCGGGCAGTTTGCTGAAATCCTTCAGGAATCTCTGGGCGCTTTCGCCGCCTTTGAGCTTTCCGATCCGGTAGAGATCGCCGTCCATATGAACATAGAACACTTCATTGTCGTGATATTTCTCATAGATCGCTTCTGCGTAGGTTCGTCTGATTTCCTTTTCGTACAGAAATTCTTTTCTCTCTCCGTTCACCCGGCCGATCACGGCACCGGTTGTGACAATATAGAAATCAGTATAAGGAATCGGTTTCTGTTCCTTGAGAATGGAATCAAAGGCTCTGCCCGAGCACATGCCGAAAAGATTGCCGGCAGCTCTGAATGAAGCAATCGCATCAAGATCACTTTCAAGAATATAAGGCTTTTCACGGTCATAACGGCGTAATGTGCCGTCGAAGTCACTTGCGAAGATCTTCATTCTTCTTCCCCGCTGCCGCTGATCGTGCAGTTTTCCAAACGGATATATTCAGGAATGCGGGCATTGCCGATCTGACGCAATGCACTGCTCATTTTCATATCCTGAACAAGCTCATTGAGATTTCCGGAAACCGAGCCGCCGCTTACCGGCGTGACTGTACCGTGATCATGGACATAGGCCAGACGGATTTCACCATAGAAGTCACCGGTCAGAGAATCAGTCTGAAAATCAGAGAACTCCACCGCTTCAAGATAATTTCCGCTTCTTAATTCGTCTTCGGTGTGTGTTCCGCCGCTGACTTCAAAGTTTGAAACGATGAAGGAGTCTTCAAGATTCAGATAGGAAGAGAACTGACGGCTGCCGTGCCAGCTTTTCACAACACCCTCATCAATGAATGTGACTTCACGGACCGGTGCGCCTTCTGAATCATAGGCACGGTTGGCAAATGAATTGTCAAGAAGACGCAATGACTTCAGAGTTACTTTGTCTGCTTTCAGATTTTCGCTGTAGGGCTCGCCTGTTTTCCATGTGCTCATTTTGCGGTAAACAGCAGCCGCATCTGTCTTTTCAAGGAAATACCGGCAGAGTGTGACCGCATTTGCCCCGCTGAAGATCACCGGACAGCTTTTCAATGCCGGCGTGTTCACTGTATTCAGTCTGTCTTTGCCGTATTGCATGGTGCGCGTCAGATCATCCCTGATTGCTTTCTGATCGCAGGTACCGCTTCTGTACATGCGGTAAAGCTCGATTTCATGATCTTTGTTTCGTGCATTGACAACAGCTTCCATCATGCTGAAAGGATATGTTTCGGTAATATCAATTCCTTCCGAAGTGATTAAGCGCTCTGTTTTTTCCGATACAAAGATTTCAGCCGAATTGAGATCTTCAGTTTCTGTTTCTTCAATTCCGTTGAAGAGTGTAATGAAATCGGAAGCCGTCTTTCTCAGGCTGAACGGCTTACGGACAATTTCTTCTGCTTTTTTGGGCTTGTTGAGGCTGTAGACAGGATTATGCACAAGAAGTGCACGCTGCTTCAGCTCATTGATCTTTTCTTTCAAAGCTTCTTCGCTTTCATCAGGATAGATTTCCGCATTGGCGCTGCCGATCGAAGCACCTTCATCGTTTTTCATAAACACACTCAGTGTCACATGGCGTGTGTTTTTGATGCGGTTCTGGTCCAGACAGTGGCGGATGAAATAATATTCGGTGCCTTCGGTTTTCAGATCATGAATGCGCCATGCATCAACGCCGCTCTCATTAAGTAGTCTGATCAGTTTTTCCATCATCCGAGCCTCGCTTTCGTTTTGAGATAAGGGCCGCCATCCGCGACTTTGACCCATTCTTTATATCCTTTGCCGCATCCGCCGTTCCCATAGATTTCACGGTCTTTTGAAACCATTGAAATATTGCCGAGCAGATCCAGCACATAGCCGGAGAGAATGACCGGCGAATAAATCTTTCCGGTAAACTTTCCGTTAACGATTTCACGGGCGGATCTGATGATGCACTGGATGCCCCAGTGCTTGGGATCCTCCATGCCGCTTTCCATTCCTTCAAGCAGATAGCCGTGTTCAATGGAAGCGATCATATCTTCAAGCTCATCCGTACCCGAATCAAAGACGGTATGGGTCATACGTGTATAGACCTTGTTTTCAAAGCTCTGACGCTTGCCGTTGCCGCTGGGCGATACGCCGAGACGCTTTGCACTGAGGGCGTCGCAGATGCCTGTCTTCAGAATGCCGTGATCGATTTCCGTCACATCGTTTGCCATGGTGCCTTCATCGTCAAATGCATAGCTGCTGACATTGTCAGCGCATAATGCGCCTTCGTGCATGGTGACAAGATCGCTGCCGACTCTCTGATTGATATACTTTGCGCCGAGTGCTCTGTTTTTGACAAACATATCCATCTCAACGCCATGTCCGAATGCTTCATGGGCAATCAGACCGCTGACTTCAGGTGAAGCGATCACATCATATTCGCCCGGAATCATCCGCTCTGCATCAAGCAGTTCGAGTGCACTGCCGACTGCCTTTTCAAGATGATCTTTCAGCGAATCAAAAAGTTCGGGACCGCATAAGCCGCTGACGCCTTCATAGGAAGACTGCGTGATGCCGTTTCTTGAAACAACCGGAATGATCGTCGCTTCCGAATAGACATAGCTCTGCCTCAGATCGCGGTTTTCACTCATAAACATCTTGCAGACATGGGTTGACTGACCGGTGATGATGCAGTCAATCACCGATTCATTCATGGCTAATGCCTTCTCATTCAGTTCTGTGAACAGGCTGACGGTGTCTTTGAGATCCATTGTTTCAGGAAGCTGTTCAGTTTCCTTTTCGATAAACAATGTACATGCCTCATCATCAAGGATGCCGGTTTCATAAATCTGAACATGCATGTCTTTGAGCAGTTCATACTGTTCTTCAAATGCTTCATTGATCTTTTCAGCCGTGCATGCGGCTTTTTCAGGATCAAATTCATTGAATGCATATTCAGAATAGAAGCTGTTTTTTGCGACACGCACAACGATGCCTCTTTCGGCCGCCATTGTATTCTCGCTCACACTTTTTGCATGTGCGGAGATTCTCACATTGATTCCTTTGGAATCCGACGCAAGAACACTGACGTAGTCATAATCACGCTTTAAGATCGTGATCAGTTCTCTGATGCCTGACGAAATGTCCGTCAGGTAACTGGAAAATGGTGCTTTCATACATTTCCTCCCGACAGGATTATATCATTGGCTCACGTGAAATCCCGTCTTTGTACAAACAAT
>JAUNEN010000055.1 GCA_030525525.1 Erysipelotrichaceae bacterium | reverse complement strand
CGTGTTTAATCAGCCAGTGTTCCGAACGGATCCCAGGGGCTGAGTACAGCCGGTTCTTCGGTCAATGCCGCTTTTGATTCTTCACTCAGATACTTCACATTGATTGCCGCAACATAGACATACTGATCAAACCAGGTGTCTGAAGCAATGAAATATCCTTTGTTGCCGGGCTTGTCTCCCCATGAGTTTTCGATCTTCCATCTGGTCGGCTTATCATCGGCAAGATTGACGCCGGTGATGACCATTGCGTGGTTCATCGCACTCTGGCGGGCATCGAGCATCTGTGCCTTGGTCATGGCAAGATTCATATCGAATGTTTCTTCAAATGCATACTGGGTATCATCCCATAAGCCGGTTTCCCTGTCGCCGTCCTTGCCGCAATCGCAGCCGAACCATACCGGTTCGCCGTCTTTGAGTGTATCGATGATTGCCTTTTTCAGTTCTTCCATCGGAACATTGAGAAGCTTCACGGGACTGCCGTCAACCACATTGCCGAGATACTCAACCGTGAAGGTCTTGTGATAAGGCTTATCGGCTGTCGGGCCGTTGATCACGCTGATGTACTGTTCCAGATCAACCCCGAGATACTTCTCATAGAATTCAAGCGGTGTAATATCATATTCCGCATGCGCCTTGCCGTCCTTGTCATAATATTCGAATGTGAATTTCTGCGGCGGCAGGCCGAAGCAGGAAGCGATCAGGCTGTAGATTTCCGTGAGGCATGCTTCCTTGATTGCCGGAATCTCTTCATCTTTGCCGGCATTGTGTGCTTCATGCACATCAACCGCAAACTTTCTCAAACGCTTGTTGAGAATGCCGTTCATACCGCGGGTATGGGATGACTGATAGGTTTCGCCCATCGCAGTTTTGGGAGCGATTCCGTATTTTTTGACCAGGCTGACAAGCATATTCCACTGTCCGCCATCCCCGACTGCCGTTTCCAGGATGAAGCGGTTTTTCTCGCTTGAAAGCGGGGCATCCAGTTCACAGAGAATGCACTCCATGAACCAGTTTGCCTTTTCAAGCTTGTCATAGAATGCGACGAAATTCTGGGAAAGCTCAAATTCACGGATTCCGTATTTCTTTGCGATGATTTCACGCATGACATTGAGCGAGGAGAAAATCCAGCATCTGCCCGACTGCATCTGGGCAGTTGCGCTCATTGTTTTCAGATCGATTGTAAAGATGTTCGGATTGCGGTTTTCCGCTTCAAAACTACGGCTGATTGTATTGATGTCATTTTTGGTCAGCGCATTTCTGACGACTCTTGCCTTTGCGTCTTTGGAATAGTCTTCACGCATTGCAGCAAGCTCATCCAGGGTGATAGATTTCATGTTCAGTTCTCTCTTTCGTGCATACTTTACAACAAACACGAAGTGAATTCAACATCACTGATTCATCCCTTTCAAAGCCGCGAAAACACACAGTCTCCCAGACCCTTCTTCATCAAGACAGGTCGAAAGAATCAGCAGCTTTTCATTGTCATCGACACTGCAGAGTGACTGAATCAAAGAGCGTCTGCCGACTTCGGAAAGATACTGCATTCTTTCGGTTTCATCATAGAAACCGCGTATTCTTGTACTTAATGCAGATTCAGATTCTTCATCATTGATGAGCACCGCAAAGATTTCATAATGTTCCGTTTTCTCAGGTGTTTTAAGATCAAAGAATCTGTTTTCTTCAAATGTCTCCTGAGATACAAGCATATGGAGCGGCGTGAACATGAGTGAGGGTTCATCAAAGACGGAATGCCCGTAAATAATCCGCACTTCATCTTCCTCTTCGCACTGCATATCGAAAAACAGCGTGCCGATCATTCCTTCTGAGCCATCATAAAGATGGGTCAGATAAAACTCATTGTTGTACCCTTGTACAACCGGCAGTTCAATGAGTCCGCTTTCAAAGACAAGCATGGCCCTGAAATCAGGATTTTCGGGAACGGCAGGCTCTTCAGGTTCGCTCGGTTCTTTCACTGTTTCCTGAAACAGCTTCTCAGTGATCTTTGCCTGCGAAGTGCGCATGCCTTTGATTTCTTCATGTTTCTGAAGATTGATTGATATGCCCCAGGCAATCAGAATCAGTGCGAGCACTGCCGTGATTTTAAGAAGAAGATGCATAAGAGTGTGAGAAAGAGAAGGCTCAGGCCGCCATAGATCAGATATGAACCGTCAGAAAGACTGATGCCGGTTGAGACTGCTTTTCTCTGATCGGTAATCGTGATTTCTTCAAAGACAACCGGCGGATTGTTTTCACGGATCAGATTCAGCATGAATTTTTCAGGATTGAGCTTGTATCCCTTCGGTGCTTTTGTTTCGCGGACATAATATCCTTTTTCGTCATAAGGAAGACTGAATACAGCTTTTCCGTCCTTGTCTGTTTTCTGCACTGCCTTGCTGCCGTAGAGGTCCACGGCAATCTCATCATCGCTGACTCTGTAAACACTCACTTCGCAATCCTGAAGCGGTCTGCCGGTATCGCTGTCTGTTTTGAGCACATCCAGATGAATTCTGACAATCCTGTCAACTGCCCTGATCATCTGCTTTTCTTCCGTATTGCCGCTCACCGTGAAGAAGACCGGTGAGCAGATTGCATAGCCCTGCGGAGCCTGTGTTTCCCGCAGCAGATACCGTCCGCTTCCCGTTACATAGGGACTGAGGTCTTCCGGTTTTTCTTCACTGATCCATTTATGGATGATGTTTCCCTGATCATCTTCAATCTGCAGATGTGCACCTTTGAGATAGCGGCCTTCATGATCGGTTTTGACTGCACTTAATGAAACGGCCGCATCAATCATGGTGATGATCACAGGCGCCTCATCTTCAGGATCATATCTTTCGCAGGTAAAGATCATATCCGCTGCCGCAAACACGCCGCTTACCGCTTCAGTCTCTTCAAGCCGGTAGGTCGCTCCCGCCTTCATCAGATGTCCGATCTCACGGGCACTTCCATCCGTCACCCACGAATCAACAAGGACTTCCTCCTCATCACTCACTTCATAAAGAGAAAGCGTCACACCGGAAAGATCCAGCCCGCTGATTTCATCGATTTTGCGCACTTCATAATAAATCGGCGAATCCGTCATTGTGAGATTCAGATCACGCTGTCCGTCAGCCGTAAACGTGATGTCATAGGACAGATAATAGCCGTCAGGTGCTTCAGCTTCATGCAGGGTGTATGTATGGGATGCTTTGAGGCCTTTGATGCGGTGTTCGGTTCCGTCCGTGATCCATGAATCAACCAGTTCCCCGTTTTCATCATAGACTTCCAGATGCGCATCTTTGATGGCATTGCCCTCTCCATCACATTTGATCACCGTGACAAGTGTGTCGGTCATAGTGACTGTATTGTTTTCATGATCTGCTGAAGGTTTGAATCTGATCTCTTCACTCTTTACATAACCTGCATCCTCTCCGTTTTGATCGCGTGGCGTCAATGTTTCAGAAAGGATATAGGTTTCATCCGGATTCAGACCGCAGATGATGTGTTCGCTTTCCGTCGAAATCCATTCATCCACAACTGTTCCATCCGCTTTCCTGACGCATAACTGCGCTCCCGGCAGTTCATCTGCCCCTGATGCGGCTTTTTTGGAAAACTTTGTCAATGCAGCCTCATTTTCAATTTCAAAAGACAGTTCTCTGTGTCCGCCGTCGATGATCACTTCATATTCTCTTTCACTTAACAGAAGTCCCGGATTTGTCTTTGTTTCTTTCAGGACGTAATGACCGTAAGGCAGATCCCTGAGGGCTGCTTTTCCCTCCGAATCAGTGATCAGCTTTGCATATTCGCTTCCGGCTCTGGCAATCAGGCTGCCATCCCGCATGGAAATCAGGTCTTCCTTTGTAAGAAGAGTGAATTCAATTCCTGCACAATGATCTTCGGTGATTAAGGAAACATCGCATTCAGGAGTACTGATGGTCTTAAGGATCGACAGGCTGCCGCAATCCTGCTGGTTTTCAAAGATCACTTCAATACACGGCACTTCATCTTCCGAAACTGCAGTCGAGCCCACTTCAAAGCTGAGCGGTGTTTCTGAAACAAGATAGCCTTCCGGTGCTGCCACTTCGCGCAATTCATATCTGCCTGCTTCAAGGCTTAAGGGAAGTACCAGCATTCCCGGTTCTGAAGAGGTGTCGCAATAAGTGCCCTTTTCAATGTGTTCCGGCTTCTGCATTGAAGAAGTCATGAATCTTTCATAGACAGCCGAACCGACCTTCTGCGTCAGTTTCGTGCCGTCTTCCCTGTAAATTTCAAAGACAGCCGGACTGAATGTAATTTCTTTTCCGGTTTCTGCATCTTTTTTGATGATTCTCAGCTGATATTCGCTTTTGAGGTTGCTGACTTCATAGAGGACCGGTGAATCAAGCTGCTCACTCACCGTAAAGACAAAATCATCGCATAACTCAAGATCCTCATCGCTTGCTTTGGTCTGCCGCACAATATAGGATCCATAGGCAAGCGGACCGCTTTGGGCATAGCCTTTGGAGTCGGTTGTCATGACGGCTTTTTCAAGAACGGGAATGTCTTCAATATGCTTCAGTGCCTCTTCAAAGGAACCGTATTCTTTGACTGCCCGCTCAGAAAGCACGGTAAAGCCGGCTCCTTCTTCATTGACGGAGATTCCGCTGTTTGTGCGGCTGGCAATCATTTTATGAAGAGCCAGGACACCGGTCACAATGGAATCTTCCATCGTGATTTCATAAATGCCGTTATTAAGAGGCAGATCATTCAGTCTGAATGTGCGCACTTCTTCATCAAGCCTGTATCCTTTCGGTGCTTTGACTTCGTGAATGGAATAGATATCGGAAAGATTCAGTCCGCCTAATGCTTCACTGATGCCGCCTTCCGCAGATCTGAGAATTCCGACTTTTCTGTCTTCTGTTTCATTGCGCACTTCATATTCCGCACCTGCCATGCCGTTTTCACTGAATGTATGCTGAGCTGCTGAAGCATCACGCTTGATCAGCTTCAGGGAAACATCATTGACATTCACTTTGACACTGAACTCTCTGGCATCGCATTTGCCTTTGACCACAAGGGTCTGTATCTTTGAGCCGTCTTTTGATTTCAGCAGAAGCGGTGCACCTTCGAGTGTTTCATCCATCCCTTCATAGCGGAATGTCAGATTCACAGATCCGCTTAGTTTTGTGTCGATATAGACATCATCCCCTTTCTGAGTGACACCGGCTGTTTCTTCACTCAGTATGTATTTATGAAGAATGCCAGCTTCATCATGGATTTTCAGTGTTTCCCCGGCTGTAAGTGTCAGAGGTTCACTGAGCACTGTTCCGTCAGATCCGGTATAGACAGGCTTTACATCAATGTGATACTCATCCACCTTTGCCTGAATCTGTTTCATACGGGTTTCAATGTCTGACGTAATCTCAACCGATTGGGAACTCATGAACTTTGAACCGTCATAGGCCGGATCGCGCCAGACATGTGTATTGTCAAAAGCAGAATTGATTGCCCGCCAAATGAGAATCTGGGTTGCATACCAGGAATTCATGTCGCCGAACCCCTCATGGCCGTACCCGAACCACGTATATTCCGTGATTCTTTTTTTCACATTGTCCGGATAGCCGTTATAGGTATCCCATGAGCCGGTTTCATAGAGATCTTCCCCGATTCTGACTGTTTCCTTCGGCTCAATGCAATAAGCCGGAATGCCGTCGACGGTAAAGATCCCTTCATGAATGATCCATCCTTCGGCGAATGTGTCATTCTGAACAAAATAGGTGTATCCGTCTTTTTGGAATGTGACGGATTCGGCATTGACTGCAGCCGAAGAATAAATCGCCGCCGCAATGCAGAGTGAAGGCACAAGCCTTCGGTGAAGATTTTTTCTGGATTTCTTTTTCATCTTGATTCCTCCTGAATATTTATTCAGCAGAAATCACCGTTTCCCATAAAAAAAGCGGAATTCATTTTCCGCTTTGTGTGTTTCAGACGTTCAGCTCGCTTCCGGTAATCAGAAGATAAGCTTCCTTGTACTTTTCGATTGTGCGTGCAATGACGTCTTCCGGCAGATTGTAGTCGCTCTCAGGATTTGCCTTGAGCCAGTCGCGTACATACTGCTTGTCAAAGGAAGGCTGGGAATGACCCGGCTCATATCCTTCCAGCGGCCAGAAGCGGCTGGAATCCGGTGTCAGCATCTCGTCGCCGAGAACGATGTTTCCGTTTTCATCAACACCGAATTCAAACTTTGTATCAGCGATGATGATTCCCTTTGTACGTGCATAGTCGGCACACTTTTTATAAAGGGCGATTGTGCAGTCACGGATTGTTTCTGCATATTCGCGTCCCTTGCCCGGGAATGCCTTTTCGAGGACGTCCACAGACTGTTCAAAGGAGATGTTTTCATCATGATCACCGATTTCTGCTTTGGTGCTGGGTGTATAGATCGGTTCGGGAAGCTGATCGCATTCCTTCAGTCCTTCCGGCAGAGTGATGCCGCAGACGGTTCCGTCCTTCTTGTAGCTTGCCCAGCCGCTGCCTGTGATGTAGCCGCGGACGATGCATTCAACCGGTACCATGTTCAGCTTTCTGCAGAGCATGGATCTGCCGGCAAACTGCTCATTGCGAAAGAATTCGGGCATATCGTTTACATCTGTGCTGATCATATGGTTGGGAAGAATATCCTTTGTATAATCAAACCAGAACTTTGAAAGCTGGGTCAGAACCTTTCCCTTGTCGGTTACCTTGTTTTTAAGAATGACATCAAATGCGCTGATCCGGTCCGTCGCAACCATGATGAGAGCGTCGCCGTCATCATAAATTTCACGGACTTTTCCTTCTTTTACAGGTGTGTATTCCTTCATTTTTGTTGGCCTCCGTTTTCAACACAAGAAGTATAGCATCCTATTTTCAATATGGAAGAAAAAAATGCGGCACCAAAGACCGCATTCAGTATGCATGGTTCAGTTTGCTTTTGAAAGAATAATCTCAGCTTTGAAGAGATCCCCGTCCACGGTGACTTCAAAGCTGCCGTTCATGATGCGGCATAAACTCTGCACAATATTCAGACCGAGTCCGCTGCCCTCTGAATTACGGGAGGAATCCCCTCTCACAAAGCGCTCCATCAGCTCATCGGAAGAGATGTTGAGCCGGTCTCTGGAAATGTTTTTCATGATCACACGGACCCGGTTGTTTTCCAGGGGTACAGCATCAATATAGACACGTGTTTCAGGCTGGGCATATTTGACGCAGTTGGAAAGCAGATTCGAGAATACCCGCCACAAAAGACGTCCGTCTGCCCGCACAATGATTTCTTCTTCCGGCAATGTGACAACCGGCGTCAGATGCGCTGCCGAAAGCTTTTCTTCATATTCGCCAAGTGACTGGTCGATGATTTCCCTCAGGCTCACATCACTCATTTCGGCATGGATATTGCCGGTTGAGGCTTTGCTGGCTTCAATCAGATCTTCGCTTAATTTCTTCAGACGTTCGCCGTTGCGTCTGAGTGCTTCAAGATACTCCTTCTGTTTTTCGGGATCGCTTTCTTTGCTTAAAAGATCGGTGTAATTGATGACGCTTGTCAAAGGTGTACGGATATCATGGGAAACATTGGTGATCAGTTCGGTTTTCAGACGCTCTGATTTCATCTGTTTTTCAACGGCTGTTTCGATTCCTGAAGAAATCTGCATCAGATCTTCATTAATGTTTCTGTAAAAGGAAGGCACAAGCTTTTCTTCACCTGTAACAGCCGAAAGATCGGTGACACCCTCTTTGAGCAGTGATGTCTTTTCCTTAAGCTTCTTTGTATAGTAGGCAAATGCAATGACAGCGATGCAGCAGGCAAAATCAAGAAGAGCGACAAGCGGATGGAACATGGAACGTGCTGCGAAGAGGATTGCGATCACATTGAGAAAGAACATGAATGCGGCACACACGGATATGATCCATGTATCGGGAATCATGCGTATGACTGCCAGAAGGTTTTTTGCAAGAATGACAATCAGACTGGTTTCAAACAAGCAATGTGCCTTGATTCTCCGTACAAATGAAAGAATGATCGTGAACAGGATCAGAAATGCAAGGACGGAACAGATACCGGCAATCACAAGAATACCCGGACTCTCATTTAAATTGACAAAGTTATACAGCGAATATGAAATATCTTCATAGAATCCAAATACACCTGCGGCCAGAGCTGCAAGAATGAACAGTTTGATTTCAGGCGGAATCCGGTCGAATGCATTGAGGCTGATCACATCTGTCTCATCTTTATGCCCTGCCGCAGAGATCAGATAAACCGCAGACAGCAGCCATACCGCCAGTGAAAGAATCAGAAGCGGAATACATTGTGTTCTGTACTGTCTGATGAACAGAAATGTCTGATACTGCATATAGAATTCATCATTCTTCTGCTCAGGTGTCCTCACATACACTGCAATTTTGCCTGCCTGTTTCTGATCAGGCTCTCCGTTTGCCTCTCTCAGAAAGACGGGAATGCTGTTAAGATCATCTGTTTCTTCAAGCTCCGACTGCAGGGAATCCTCCTCAATCAGATAGTCAAAGACATAGACATGGTCACTGTCCGTAATCTGCACAGGCGATTCGATCCTGCCGCTTTTCGTACCGTTTTCATATTGAAAAATCCTGAACGACACATTATCCCCTGCAAAGAGACTGATCGAACCGGTTTCATAACCCTCCCAGAGAGCACTGAATGCCAGTGTACGCACATTTCCCTTTATGCTGGCGGATTCAAAAAAATCATCACTTCTCAGGGCAGCGTAATTCATCAATGCTGCATATCCGTAAAACATTGTCCCGGCAAGACTCAGACTTAACAGCAGCCATGCCGTCAGCTTCAGGATTTTATTTCCGTAATACTTTCTCATCCGATCTTCTCCATTCTGTATCCATGGCCCCAGATCACTTTGATATAGCGCGGGCTTGACGGATCGATTTCAATCTTTTCACGCAGATGGCGGATATGCACGGCAACCGTTCCTTCCGAACCGATCGATGCTTCATTCCATACCCGCTCATAAATATCGCCGCTTGAAAACACTTTGCCCGGCTCCTTCATAAATAAAAGCAGGATTCCGAATTCCATCGGTGTCAGAGAAACCGGTTCCCCGTCGACCGTAACTTCATGCGACAGCTGATCAAGCACAATCCCGCCGTTGATCAGCTGCGATTCATTCTGCTTCAGACCGCCGAAATTCATATATCTTCTCAAGTGGGAACGCACTCTGGCGATGACTTCCGCCGGCGAAAACGGTTTGGTGATATAGTCATCCCCGCCGATTTCAAGACCGAGTATTTTATCTTCCTCCTCGCTTTTTGCGGAGAGGAAAATGATCGGCATGTTGGCTTGTTTACGGATGCGCGAGGCCGCTTCAATGCCATCCATGAGGGGCATCATAATATCCATGAGAATCAGATCGATCCGTGTCTTTTCACAGATTTCAGCCGCCTCAATGCCGTTATGCGCTTCATAAAGTTCATAATCCTCATGAGAAAGATAAATTTTCAGCGCTTTGCAGATATCAGGATCATCATCCACAATCAATACAGCAGTCATATTGCCTCACCTCCCGATGCACATCTATTGTAAGACGTAAGATGTTTCAGAAAAAAGAGTGCCTGTCTTAAGAATTCCTTAAATCAGGATTATAAAAGCAGCGGATGATCCGCTGCTGAAACAGAATGATATGTATATCAGATTCAGAAACTGGAGATGCCGTATGTGTTGACAAGCGCATCCAGCTTGACGCCTGCTTTGCATAAAGGACATTCATGCGAAGGCTTGGACATGTAGTCATCCAGAATCTTCGATGCATTGAAGATCGAATGTACACGATAGCCGCAGCACTCATCCATCATTGTAAAGATCGAACAGACGCCTGCAACTTCACCGCCGTAATACTGAACTGCTTCGATGCCGCCCTGCACGGTGTAGCCGGTCGTGATCGATGACGCAAGAATCAGAACGTGCTTGCCGGTGATCATCGGTTTGATGTTATCGCGGAAAATCAGCTGGCTTCCGGTTGTATGTTCAGGTGTGACAACGTAAATCGTATTGTGGATATTGATGCTTCTGAAACCGCTCTTTGTCAGATCGCTTGCCATACAGGCACCGACAACTTCAGTTCCGTCAAGACATAAAATGGAGTCAATCAATGTGGTCGGTCTGTATTGCGCCGCAAGCTGACGGGCAGCTTCCTTTGCTTCAGAAAGACGATGCTTCGTGAATGTCAGATCAACATAGTAGTTGATATGGGAGTGGCTTGTCGCAAAATGTCCCTTTGCGACACGGAGCTTCAAAGAGTTGTTCGGATTGGGATAATCCATCATTTTAATTGCCATAATTATTTACTCCTGATGTAGATAAACAGATATTCTGATCTGTACCTATATCATAACAAATTTCACGCCCCTGAGCATGCCCGATTGTCCTCACTCTTCTGAAAGTGTTCTGTTCTTCATCATGCATTCATGCAAACCTGAAAAAAACAAAAAAGCTCAGCTTTCACTGAGCTTTTCCATGGTGCGGATAACAGGAGTCGAACCTGCACGAGTCTCCCCACTGACACCTGAAATCAGCGCGTCTACCAATTCCGCCATATCCGCATCGCAAGAATGAGTATAACACAATATTCTGAAAAAGCTAGAGGTATTTTTGAATATTTTTTCTTGCGTATGCATCTCTTTCGTCATTCCATCCGATCAGACAGTCTGTACGGACGAGATAGTCTTCAAGATTGGGCATTTTCATATCATCGAAAATGATGAATCCCCTGAAATCCGGGTGCTCAAACAAAAAGTCAGTGATATGAATTTCACGCGGTTTCATCGTGACTGAATCCGTCTGATACTCAAGCCTGATTTTCGGATCCATCCCTGCCTTTTCAAGATATTCCTGGCAGTACGGCAGCCCTGCATAGCGCCAGGAGCTCGAAACCACGACCTTGATCATCGGGAAATCGTTCATGAAGCGGTTGAACCGCTGGACGCATTCGCGGTTGGCAAAATCAAATTCCTTCTTTGCCAGGGCTTTTTCATACTCAGGCGTTCCTTCCAGCAGGAAGATATTGATCACGCCGTCAAAATCAAGAAACATGTAGATGCAGCTGTCAGGGTTGCTGCGGTTGGCTTTCATAATTTTTTGAAGTTTACGATGGTCAATCAGCCATTCAAACCCGGATTTTGTCTCTTCCATTTTTTTACTTCTCCGCAGCGGACTTCAGAAATCTGTCGCCGAACTTGCCGAACAGCCATGAAAATCCGCTGATTACTGCAGGAATCAGAGCAATCCCGCACAATGCCGCAATCAGATCGGGCCATTCCAGTTTAGCATCAAATATGCTTCCTGCCAAAAAAACAGCACTGATCAGAATCACAGACATAACGATTATAACCGCACTCCGCAGTTTTGTTAAAGGCTGATACACTCTCAGCAGCGTGTACATATACACAAATCCGGTCATCACCATCAGGATTCCGCTGTATCTTTCCGGGCTGAGATTCATATATTTCTGAAGTCCCAGACACGCAAATACACATAACATGACCGTGCAGGCAGAAGGAATTGCTTTCTTCATTGCCGCTGAAAGGAAGCTGCCTTTCACCCTCTCAAAGCTTGGTTCCAGCTGGAGGATCACGGTCGGAATTCCAACCCCGCAGGCAGAAAGAAGAGTCAGCTGAACCGGAACAAACGGATAGGTATGAGCCAGTATAATCACATAGATTGACAGAAGAACCGAGAAGCCTGTCTTGACCAGATACATGGAAGCGGCACGGCTGATATTGTTGATGACGCGTCTGCCTTCATCCACAATCACCGGCATTCTTGCAAAATCATTGTCAAGTAACACAAAGTCTGCACTGTCCCGGGCAGCCGGTGCGCCGGAAACCATCGCCACCGAAACATCGGCACTCTTCAGAGCCGGCACATCATTGACGCCATCCCCGGTCATTGCCACATGGTGTCCCTTGCGCTTCAGGGCTTCGACAAGCATTTTCTTCTGCAGCGGCAGAACTCTTCCGAAAACAGTATATTTTTCGACAATCTCATCAAAATCAGGATCCGGTCCATGCAGAGAGATATACCGGTCGGCATTGGGAATTCCGGCTCTTTCAGCGATTGCACTGACGGCAGCCGCATCATCTCCTGAAATAACCTTAAGGGTCACATCCTGTTTTGCAAAGTAGGACATGATTTCGGCAGTATTGTCTCTGAGCTCATCTTCAAGCGTAAAAATCGCAGCCGGCACAAGTCTGCTGTTGGCCAGATTTTCATCCAGCGGATCAAGGCTGTGGGCAAAGATCAGAACCCGGGTTCCGTTTTTTGCATAGGAAACACATCTTTCAAGAATATCAGGATGCTGATTCTGAAGAAGAATTGCCGGCGCGCCAAGATAGAAAGAACCCTTCTCCGTTTCTGCCCCGGAGAATTTCCGTTCGCTTGAAAATGTCAGATAGCGTAACACATTAAAGACAGCCTTTGAACCGTATGCCGTACGCAATGCTTCCGAAGTCGCATTGGCCGTATCCATTGATGCAATCAACGAGCGCAATGCATCATTGACAAATGTTTCATCAAAGCCGTTCAGCATATATTCGCCGGTGACAATCATCGAGCCCCTGGTCAGAGTTCCTGTTTTATCAAGACATAACGTATCCACCCGTGCCAGCGATTCAATCGAGAACAATTCCTGAACAAGCACTTTCTTGTTTGCCAGACGGATTGTACTGACGACAAGGGCGGCACTGGTGAGTACAACCAGGCCTTCAGGAATCATGCCGACAACAGCCGCGACTGTCTTGAGGGCTGAATCCTGCCAGGATAAACCGGTTCTCAGCCATTGGGTAAGGAATATGATGATGCCGGCAGGTATGATCACAATCGAAATCACTTTGAGAAGACGTTCCAGTTCATCGGCGAGCACCGATTCTCTTTTCACATATCTCCGTCCTTCATCCATGATGATTGAGGCAACACGCTGTTTACCAACACGGACAACCTTCACTTCGGCACTGCCGGCTGAAATCACGGTTCCCCCGTAGATCGATTTTCCGGAAGTTTTTCTGACTATCTCAGCCTCTCCCGTCAGCATGCTCTCATTGATTTCAAGAACACCGTTCAGAATGAGTGCATCGGCAGGAATCTGCTGTCCTGCTCTGAGCCTTAAAAGATCATCCATGACGATCTCTTCCGAACGGATCTCAACCCACTTTTCATCGCGCATTGCTTCAAAACGGGATTCGCTCATGATCGCCATTTTCTTCAGAAGATTTCTGGCCTTGATCTCATGCCAGATTCCCATCACCGTATTGGTGATGACAGTCAGATAAAACATCGCATTTGTGAATTCTCCGGTGAGCACCACAATTGCGAGCAGTACCGTATTGACAAGATTAAAATAGGTCAGCGTATGATTGCGGATGATTTCGGCTGTTGAATCAGCCATCCTCTCTTCCTTCGTATTATACTGACCCGATCTGACTCTTTCCTGTACTTCGTTTGTGCTGAGTCCCCTGTACATTGCTGTTTATCGATGCAGGATCATTCCTGCAAGCCTCTGCTTCATTGTTTCCCCATGATAGGAACGGCTGTTTTCATTTGCGAACATCATACTGTTTTTGGCATCAACCCCTGCCATATGCGCCGCAATAAAAGCTGCCGCCCATATTTCGGTATCAGCTTTCTGATCAGACGGCGCAACCCAGCTGTCCTCATCATCCATATAAAAGGCATCCCCGTCATTCATCAGAATCATGACAGGTGCCTGCGTCATGTTTTGTATCAGGCGTGCTGCTTCTTCAAGTCTGTCTGTTTTTCCTGCGCATAAACTGTAGGCATCTGTATCATTGAAAATCATGACCGGTTCAAATGCCGAGACTGCTTCAAGCACTTCGCCGTTCAGTTCTGCAGTGCGTGCAGAGCAGATCAGATAAAGAGGCAATTCCAGTTCATTGAGAAGATCAATCACATCCTGCACATCATCCCCGACAAGCATTTCCGCAGCTAATGCCACTGCCCCATATTCATCGGGATTGATGTCATAAACCTGGGAAAGCGAAAAATGATATTCGCTGCCATCCACACAGAAAACCCCTTCATTTCCGTTACGGTCAATCATCGTAAACGTGCAGCCGCCGATTTCTTCGCTTCCTTCAGAAAGTTCAATTCCGTATTTCTTCGCTTCTTCACGGGCCTGTTCGCCATAGACAGATTCTCCCGGGTCGCAGATCACTGTGAACGGAAATCCGATTTCATGAAAAAAACGGCCGATCTGAAAACCGCAGCCTTTGACGCGTGTTTCAATTTTCAGAATCTCCGGTGTCTCGTTGCCCTTGGGCAGTTCTTTTACAAATTGTACAAGATCCGTATGAACGGATCCGATGATCATCAGTTTTTTCATGAATTTATTATATCAGTTGGAAAGTGAATCCACGGAATCTTTGATAATTCTTAAAGAAACACCACTGATCGATGCGTCAAAGCACAAAAAAGACGATGATTTCTCATCGCCCTTTATGGTGGTCCCAGGCAGAATTGAACTGCCGACACCGGCATTTTCAGTGCCGTGCTCTACCTACTGAGCTACAGGACCATTGGTTGCGAGGGAAGGATTTGAACCAACGACCTCCGGGTTATGGGCCCGACGAGCTACCAGGCTGCTCTACCTCGCGATAATGGCTGGATGTTCTGCCGATACAGAACGAGAAGTGAATGGCGGAGGAGCAGGGATTCGAACCCTGGCGCCAGTTTCCCGACCTACCGGTTTTCAAGACCGGACCCTTCAACCACTTGGGTACTCCTCCACAGTGGACCCTGAAGGACTCGAACCTTCGACCAATCGGTTATGAGCCGACAGCTCTGACCAACTGAGCTAAGGGTCCGTGCCCGGGCATGAAACACCTGAGTGCACTTAATTGAAATGGTAGCGAGGGTGAGACTCGAACTCACGACCTACCGGGTATGAACCGATTGCTCTAGCCAACTAAGCTACCTCGCCATGTCATACAAGTCGGGATGGCAGGATTTGAACCTGTGACCCCTTGATCCCAAATCAAGTGCACTACCAAGCTGTGCTACATCCCGAAATGGCGCGCCGAGCAGGAGTCGAACCCGCAACCTTTTGATTCGTAGTCAAATACTCTATCCAGTTGAGCTATCGGCGCATTCAGCATCTCGAAATCGAGTGCTTAGTTATATTAGCAAACCTTCTGATATTTGGCAAGCGTTTTTCGAAAAACTTTTTCTTTTTTTTCAAAAGATTTTTGAGGGGTTTTAAATCCCCGGAAAATGATATCCGGAAGGATGATATACTCTTCCCTCCGGATATCATGATTTCTGTTCATTTTCTGCTGTTTTCAAAATATGAGACCAAAGCTCTGATCGACTTCAGATCTGCGCAGAAGCGTGTATCATTTCTTTCGGTTCTTTCCTTCAGTTCATAAAGATCATACCAGCAGACTTCGGACACTTCTTCTTTCTGCAGCTTCAGTGAATATAAATCCGGATCGGCTTCATATACATAGATGAATGCAATTTCTTCATCTTTGAATAAACTGCCGTAGAATGTTTCCTCATAGCTGATACGGATTTTCCCTGCTTCTTTCAATTCTTCCTTCCGTATCCTGATACCTAACTCCTCTTCCAGTTCACGCACGGCAGAATCAACAGGTGATTGTGATGCTGTAATATGACCGGCACTGGATGTATCCCAGCAATCCGGAAATGAATCCTTATGAGGCGATCGCTTCTGCAGAATCACCTGCGGTCTTCCTTCTTTGATTCTCATGATCCACACGTGGGCGGTTCTGTGGAGAATCCCTTCTGCATGGGCTTTGCTTCGCTCAACCGTTTCTCCGGTCGGTCTGCCCTGCTCATCGACAATATCGAAGATTTCCATCCTAGATACGGTCCATGGATCTTGAAGCGATCAGATTTGCACCTGTATCCGCAATGTTTTCAATGATGATGTCATTCACCTGAACCGGTGCACTCACGCTGACTTCACGGACTTCCTTCATTGCCGCTTCCATCTTTTCAAGCGGTATTTCACGGTCGGTAATCACCGGCAGCACGCGGTGAACGGCACCTTCGATTTTCACGGTTGATGTCAGAATGCGCATCGGCATGATGCATTCCTGTCTTGCATAGGCTTCCCCGCGCGGACAGGTATTTCCTTTGACGGAAAGAATTTCGCTTCCTTCCATTGTGACTGTGATATTGCAGCCCATCGGGCATACGACACAGACAAGTTCCTTTTCTGTCATCCTTCCACCTCGCTTACGGAAATCGTCACATCATCTTCAAGTGAAGCGATTTCTTCTTTCTTCAGCATCACCCGTTCCATTTCGGAAGGAATCAGCTTCTTCTTTCTGAGTGTTCTCAGCACTTTGTCCCCGCTCCTCACTTCAATCACGCTTGCATTCATCGGCTTTGATACACGGAAGAAGAATTCGACATTCTCCATTGCATCATGCGGATGGACACCTGCAGGAACTGTATAGAGCACATTGGTTCCCGGTCCGACATTCAGTGTCTCACCTCTGTCTGCCCGGTTTTTCAGATAGCGCACAGCACCTTCGGCTGCCCGTTTTGCCTGAAGCGATACAAAGTCAACAAGATCATGGACATGAAGGCCGTTGCCGCATGCAAAGATGCCCGGAATGCTTGTCATATAGGAATCATCCACCTTCGGTCCCTTGATCTTCGGATCCATCAGGATGCCTGCATCTTCGGCCAGATGGTTTTCCGGAATCAGACCCACCGACAGAAGTAATGTATCAACATCGAAATACTGTTCTGTTCCTGCGATCGGATTCATATGTTCATCCACCTGCATCAGTTCGATTCTTTCGAGTCTGTCTTTTCCGAATGTCTTTGTGACGGTATGGGAAAGATACAGAGGAATATCGAAGTCTTCCAGACACTGTCTGATGTTTCTCGGCAGGCCGTTGGAATAAGGCATGATCTCTGCCACGCCATATACCTTTGCGCCTTCAAGGGTCATTCTTCTTGCCATGATGAGGCCGATATCCCCGCTTCCAAGGATAAACACTTTCTTACCGACCATATAGCCTTCAATGTTCAGATATCTCTGAGCCTGACCGGCTGTATAGACCCCTGCACACCTCTGACCGTTGATATTGATTGCACCTCTGCCTCTTTCATAGCAGCCGACTGCCAGTATCACCGCATCGGCGCTGATTGTCTGAATGCCTTCAAGAGAGCTTGTATATTCGACGGTGCGGTCGCTGTTCAGCTTTGTGACCATGGTGTTCAGCTTGATTTCAACACCGAGATCCTTTGCCATTCTGACATAGCGCTCGGCGTAGGCAGGTCCGGAAAGCTGTTCCTTGAATGTCTGAAGACCGAAGCCGTTATGAATGCACTGTTCCAGAATGCCGCCGGGTTCGCAGTCTTTTTCCAGAACCACGATATCTTCAATGCCGTTTTCTTTCAGAGTTACGGCAGCGGAGAGACCGGCACTTCCGCCGCCGATAATCACAGCCTGATAATGTCTCATTTTCTGTTCTCGCTTTCCAGGATGTGTGAGGATTCAGAATCCAGAACAACATCCAGCACTGAAATACCGAGTTCTCTGGCAAGAATGTTCACAACCAGAGGTTCGCAGAAGCCTCCCTGACATCTGCCCATGCCCGGACGTACGCGCTTCTTGACGCCTTTGACGCTTCTTGCGCCGCAAACGCTGTGAATGCAGTCGACAATCTCACCTTCCGAGATCTGCTCGCAGCGGCATACAATCCGTCCGTATGCAGGATTCTTTGCAATCAGCGCATTCTTTTCTTCAATGCTCATTTCATTGAGAACCGGGGCTGCCTTTCTTTCGGTGACTGCTTCCGGATCTTTTTTGAGCGTGATGTATTTTGAAATGAACTGATCAATGATATAGAGCGAAATACCCGGCGCTGAGGCAAGACCCGGTGATTCGATCGATGCGGCATTGATAAAGCCCGGACACCCTTCTGCTTCTTCAATCACAAAATCAGGATGATCGCTGGCCGGACGGATTCCGGCAAATGTGCGGATCGAGCGGTTGAGCGGAATGTTTTTGAGTGTCTTGGCAATATTCTTTCTGACATATCCGAGACCCTCGCTGCTTGTACCGGTGTCATCCGGCGAATCGATGTAGTCGCTGCTTGGGCCGATGAGTGTATTTCCGTATACGGTAGGTACGGCAAGAACGCCTTTTCCTTTGGCAGCTGTAGGCACCGGGAAAATGATATGCTTCACCGGCTGCACATCCTGATCAAGGATATAGTATTCGCCTCTTCTCGGTCTGATCGTAAAGCCCGGATTGTCAGTTACCATTGATGCAATCTCAGAGGCATGTGTTCCGGCCGCATTGACAACAAGATGGGTGAGCAGATCTCTTTGTCCGGTATGAACGACATAGCAGCCATCCATTTTCTCAATCGATGTGCATTCCGAATTCAGGAACAGATCCGCTCCGTTGGTCACCGCATTCTCCATGCAGGCAATGGCAACTTCCCATGGATAAATCACGGCGGTTGTATAGAAATCAAGAACCTTGCTCACCTGATCGGAAAGATTCGGTTCTTCGGCAAGTGCTTCTTCTCTGTCAAGGAAGCGGTAAGGAATTCCTCTGTCGTCCGCCCGCTTTGCAAGGATATCAAGGTGTTCTTCCTCTTCTTTGCCGCAGGCCGCAATATAGGCGCCGATTGTCTTGTAGTGACAGGAAAGCTGTCTGCAGATTTCTTCGTAGCGTCTTGCTCCGGCGACGTTGAGCTTTGCCTTGAGTGTTCCGTCCTCGGGGTCATACCCGGTATGGACGATGGCGGAGTTCGCCATGGTTGCACCGTCTGCGATGTCATTTTCCTTGTCAATGACGGCAATGCGCAGATGATACATGGACAGGTCTCTGGCCAGCATAGTGCCGGTAATCCCTGCCCCGATAATCACAACATCATACATATTATGCAATCTCCATTATTTCCAATTGAATTATATATCGTTTTCCTTTCACAGGCTCAAAGAAAAAGAGGCCTTTCGGTCTCAGTTTCATTTCTCAACCGCCGTCAATCGGATCTTCCGGTAAAACCGGTTCTTCCGTAATGACAGGTTCTTCAGTGATCACAGGCTCTTCAACAGGCACTTCTTCCGGAATCGGCTCCTCAGTCACAACCGGAACCTCTTCAATTACCGGTTCTTCGGCAGCCGGAACTTCAGCAGGTGCGGGTTCCACGTAACCGGGGTGAAGCACGCTTTCGTCAAAAGGCTGATTGTTCAGCGGGTCAACCGTAAAGATTTCGGTGACCGGTCCGTAGATATAGGGAATTTCGTTCAGCGGCATCGGTCTTTCATCTTCCTTGATCCATGCATGTGTCCGGATATAGTCAAACAATGCGTCAAGACCTTCACCGGTCAGATGAATTCCGTCTGCTTCGATATATCCTTGTTTTGCATAGCCTGTCTTTGAATCGGAAAGTGCTTCAAATGAATTGAGGAATTTCCATTCATTTTTCTCGCACATCTTCAGAATTGCATCGTTGTATTCCCTGATCTGCTCAATTGAGATGATCGGATAATTGGAAACAGCAGCGCATGGCGGAATTGAATTGATGATGAGATCCGCATACGGATAGGAATTCTCTACCGCCAGAATCTGACTTTCGTAGCTTTCAATGAACAGGTCGGCCGTCATATTGAACGAATCAAGATTGTTGGTACCGAATGTCATGATGATGCGTCTTGGCTGCAGAAGAGAGACCGCATCCGCCATTGTATAAGTGCCCCATGAGAGCTGTTCGCAGGCAACGGAAGTGATCCCTTCGGCACCGATTCCGACCACTGCGATCGTATTGGCAGCTGATGTGAATGTATATCCGTCATCGTCGAGATAATTCATGAAGCGCACTGTATTGGAATCTCCGAGAAACAGTGTTTCATCAATATATTCCCTTCCTGCATCATCTGTCTTTTCCAGGATTGCTTCACTTACCGGAGAGCTGTCATCCATCTTCGGCTCTTCCGCAGGAGTCGTTTCTCTTTCTTCATTGCGGTATTCAGCGGCATCCTGATCTTTATGCAGGATCAGATATCCGTAATACCCGCAGAGCGCAAGACACACAAATGCAAAGACGCTGAGCAGTATGATGAGAATTCTGTCTGCCCGATAGGGGCGTTTTCTTCTGTATGACCTTTTCATAAACATCGATATCATACAACAAATCTGACTGAAAAGGAAAAACCGCAGGCATAAGAAATGCCCGATTATCTTAAAAATGCGGCCAAAATGTTGCCAATTCTGTACCGGACGTTAAAAAAAGCCTTTGTTGCAAGGCTTTTTTTATATGGCGCAGGAACAGGGATTTGAACCCTGGCACCGTGTTACCGATCTACGAGCTTTCCAAGCCCGCCCCTTCAACCACTTGGGTATTCCTGCATTTATTTGAACTGCTTGTCTATAATAGCATATTTTCAGAAAAAGAAAAGGTGTTTTTAATTTTTATATTTCGCAGAGATTTTCCGTCTGAAACAAAGATCCGATTCTGCTGCACATCTGCATTTTGTCGAAACTGCCATTCTGTATTTTGCCA
>JAUNEN010000135.1 GCA_030525525.1 Erysipelotrichaceae bacterium | reverse complement strand
GAATCAGCGAATCAGATGAACAGAAAGAAAAAAACCGTGCCGAAGCAGCACGTGAGTATCCTGTATAACCTCATGAATCTGCAGAACAGAAGTGAATATTTCACTCATGTTCTGCTTTTTTTCTTCTGTATTGTCTGGGTGTCATGCCGGTGAGACTCCGGAAAGCAGTCTGAAAGTGGGATTGGGAAGAATAAGAGAGCCTGTCGGCAATCTCAGCGGCTGAAAGATCTGTCATTTCAAGCAGCTGCTTCGCACTCTGAATCTTGACTTTCTGTATATAAGAATTAACACTCATGCCGGTTTCTTCTTTGAACTTTGCGCAGAGATAGGAAAGGCTGACACCTGCCGCATCTGCGATTTCCTTTAAGGGCAGCCGGTTTGTCTGATGTTCATGGATATAGCGGACGGCATTTCTGACAAAGGGGGAAGGAGCCTGAACCGCCTGAATTGAACATACCTCACTGCAGTAATCCATCCGCATGGTTCTGACTGTGTCATTCAGCTCTGACATATTTTTCGCATTGTCGATTTTCTGTGAATATTCTTCTGCCATTCTGAGTCCCCGCACACGGTCAAGGCCGCCTTTTTCGGCTGCTTTGCGCACCATGTAGAGCAGTACAAAACATGAGTTTTTCCAATGGCGCAGATGATCTTTTGAAAGCGATCCGTAAGGCGCCGGCTTTTCATGACCCATCAGGTCTTCCAGTTCTGAAGTCATGCCGTGTTCAATCAGAAAGCACATATTCTGTGTATATTCATCATTGTATTCCGCCCATTCGGCTTCATAGTCTTCTGAGAGCTGTTTTGAAGAAAGTGCATCGGTTTCCGGTTTCTTTGATTCTTTCGGGAGTTCATGATTGATTGCCGTATAGAGAAAAGAAACAGCATTCTGAAATGATTCAGGTGAACAGCGCTTTGACATCATGAGTTCGCGGATCGTTTTCTGATCTGCTTTCAGTCCGCTTTGATGAAGGGATTCTTTCAGTTCTCTTTCATTGCAGGCAGTTAAAAGTACCGGACCTGCGATGATCATGACTTCGGGATTTTCCGTATGAATCAGAGCTGCCGCAAGAGTCTGACTGATCTCTGTCTGCTCAATGAGCGAAGAATCGGAAAAGAGATCCTTCAGCTGAGCGGAAAGTGATCCTTTCAGAGATGTATATGTGATTTTCCCGCTCTCAAGCAGGCTGAGAGGGATTCCTGTCAGCTGATAAAACTGATCGGTGATCATGAACAGAACGGATGTTTTCATATCAATATCATAATATATTGAAATAAATCATAAAATAATATAATTTCTGTTTCTCTGTTTCCGCTATTTTACAGGTGTAAAAACAAAGAGGAGAAAAGAGAATATGAAAAAATACAGAGTTGTGGTCATCGGTACAGGCAATGTCGCTTCCATCGCAATCCGTTCCGTTGCATCAAGAGAAGATATGGAGCTTGTCGGTGTCTGGGCCCATGCAGAAACGGCAGGCCATCTGATCGGAACCGATTCAGGTCTTCTTGATCTCAATGAACCAAACGGCATCATCATTACCGGAAATGAAGAAGAAATCTTCAGTCTGAAACCGGACTGCGCAGTCATGGCGATCAACATCCGCGATCCGCGTGCTGCATCCGCTGTCAACGGGGCATGGTATAAGAAATTCCTGGAAAGAGGAATCAATGTTGTATCTCCCTCTGTTCCCGATCTCATGTGGCCAACACGCGCAATGAACAAACCGTTTGTTGAAGAGATTGCGGCAGCCTGTGAAAAGGGCAATGCGTCTATCTTCATCAACGGTCAGGAACCGGGCTATGCAGAACATCAGGCAATGTTATTGGCAACATGCTCAAACACAATCAAAACACTTACAATTACAGAAATGTACAATTACTCTTCTTCACCTGCACGTGCCGAGCTTGCACCGTCCTATGGATTTGATGAAGACATGGACTTTGTTCCGATGCTTTCAATTCCCGATGTACAGAAGATGGTCTGGGGATTAACCATTCAGCATCTGGCAGATGCATTCGGTTATGAGCTGGAAGACATTACCTGTTCATTTGAAAAGAGACCTGCCGATCATGATATTGAAGTCGGCTGGGGAACGATCAAAGCAGGAAAAGTCGGTGCTGTCAGAGTCAGAACATGCGGCATCATCAACGGCCGTGAAGCGATTGTCATCGAACACGTCAACCGCATGACACAGGATATTGCCAAAGACTGGCCGTATACAGACAGAGTCGGTCAGATCCGTGTCAATATCGAAGGCGATCCGAATCTGCAGGTGGATATGAATGTCGGTGTGCCTCAAAGGCCGGAAGAACTCTCCTATGACGGATATATCCTGACAGCGATGAGAATTGTCAATGCAGTCCCGGCAGTATGCGAAGCCAAAGCAGGTGTTCTCACAATCCATGATATACCTCTTTATCTGCCGCAGAGTGCATTCCGCAGTGATGTGACTTTCAATGAAGGACATAAGATCTGCCCGCCTCTGAAAAAATAATTCTTTGCCGCATATGATGTGCGGCTTTTTAAGTTTTTGTGAAAATATATGATCTCCATGCTTGACTTAGAGAGCACTCTAACTTTTAAGATTGTTGTGTAAAAACAGAGAAAGGACGCAGAAACGATGAAGTATACACAGCTTGGAAACAGTGGAATTGAAGTATCAAGAATCTGTCTTGGATGCATGGGTTTCGGAAATGCCGAAGCAGGCTTCCATAAATGGACACTTCCTTATGAAGACACAAAGAAAATTATCGATTATGCAGCAGATCAGGGAATCACATTCTTCGATACCGCCATGGCTTATCAAGGCGGCACAAGCGAAGAGTTTGTCGGCAGAGCTCTGAAGGATATCAGAGACAAGGTTGTCATCGCAACCAAATACACGCCGCGCATGGGTGAAGCTCTGAACACTTTCACCGGAACAGAATGGATCAACAAATGCATTGATGATTCATTGAGAAGACTCGGTACAGATTATATCGATCTCTACATCATGCACAGCTGGGATTACAATACACCGGTGATTGAATCGCTGCGTACTCTTGATGAAGCAAAGAAAGCAGGAAAGATCCGTGCAATCGGCATCTCCAACTGCTGGACATGGCAGCTTGCCAAAGCAAATGCACTGGCTGAAGCAGAAGGACTGACACCGTTTGTTTCAATTCAGAGCCATTACAATCTGCTTGCCCGTGAAGACGAAAGAGAACTCAGAAACTTCTGCCGCGAAGATAATATTGCAATGACTCCTTACAGTGCACTGGCTTCCGGAAGACTTTCCAGAAAGCCGGGTGAAACATCAAAGCGTCTGGAGCTTGATGCCTTCGCAAAGACAAAATATGACGCAACCGCTGAACAGGATGCCGTAATCATCAACCGCGTCAATGAGATTGCCGAAAAGAAAGGCGTCTCGATGACGGAAGTCTCTCTGGCCTGGCTTTTGACAAAGGTCACTTCACCGGTAGTCGGCGCAACCAAGGTTTCCCATATCGACGGGGCAGTCGGTGCCGTCAATCTTGAGTTAAGCGAAGACGAAATCAAATATCTTGAAGAACCCTATGTACCGCATGCAGTGGTCGGCGTTCTTGGAAATGCTGCCTGGAAAAAGCAGGCGGAATAAATGAAGGATACCTGTCGGCGATGATATTTTCCGGCAGGTTTTTCTTGCTTTTCTAATATTTTCGCAGAAATGGAAGAAAGTTTTTATAGAATGTAAACACAGGGCATGCATACATTTATGCATGCTGAGAGAAAGGAAAAGGATTCTGCCATGTTCAAAATCAGCAACCTGATGATTCCCATGAAGGACGGTGTCAGACTTGCAGCGGATGTCTATCTGCCCGAAGAAGATTCTGTTCTTCCTGTATTGATTAAACGTACCCCCTATAACAAAGAGCGTGAAAAGGATCTGGCTGAAATTGAAGCCTATGTCAATGCGGATTATATCGTCGTTACACAGGATGTACGCGGACGCTATCATTCCGAAGGTATCTTTGAACCGTATGTCCATGAAGAAGAGGATGGCCTTGCATTGTATGAGTGGATATTGAAACAGACCTGGTGTGACGGTCATCTCGGCACATTCGGAGGTTCCTATCACGGCGGGACGCAATGGCTCTGTGCGATGAGAGGGCCTGAACATCTTGAAGCAACGGTGCCGGTAATTACATTTGACGATCTGTTTGACGGATCTGCCTATCAGGGCGGAGCAAAAGTACTTCACGATCTGAGATGGACAGTGGCAGATATCATTCCGGATATCATGCGCCGGGCGGCAGAAGCAGGTGAGACAGTCGATGTTGAAGCACCGGAAGTTTATAACTGCCTTGACAGAATTCCGCTTGCGTCTGATCCGGCTGTCAGAAAATATGCGAAATATTATCTGGACTGGATGAATCATCAGGTTTTCGATGATTACTGGAAACAGTTTTCTCCGAAGCTTCATTATTCGGAAATTCAGGCACCTGCTCTCAATATCAGCGGCTGGTATGACATCTTTGTGCCGAGCACACTGCGCAATTACCGCGGCATGAGAGATCATGGCGGCAGTGAGAAGGCAAGGAAGTATACACGGCTGATCATGGGACCGTGGACTCATATGAATTTCAGCGGAAAGCTGAATGAATTTGATTTCGGACCTGAAGCAGGTGAGGCAGCGATTAATCTGCAGCAGATCAAAATCGACTGGTATGATCACTGGCTGAAGGGGAAGCCGATGAATTCTGATCCTGAAAAACCGGTCAGGATCTTTGTGATGGGATCTGATGAATGGCGTGAAGAGAGTGACTGGCCGCTTCCTGATACACGATATGTTCCGTACTACTTCCACAGCCGCGGCAATGCAGAATCTGAAAACGGCAGTCTGAACAGGGATATACCGGAAGATGAAAAAGAAGACGTCTTCACATTCGATCCGCTTGATCCGGTACCGACAATCGGCGGACAGGTGATTCTGCCCGGTGAAGGAGCGATGGGACCGCGCGATCAGACAGAAGCTGAAAAACGGAATGATGTGCTTGTTTTTGAAACTGAACCGCTGAAAGAAGACCTTGATGTGATCGGTGAGCTGAAGGCAAAACTGTTTGTTTCGTCAGACTGCACGGATACCGACTTCACCGTAAAACTGTGCGATGTAAATGAAAACGGCGTTTCAAAGCTGCTTTCGGACGGCATCCTCAGAATGCGGTACAGAAATTCGATGGAAGAAACTGAACTGATGGAACCGGGAAAGATCTATGAAATTGAAGTTGACGCAGCCGCCACCGCCAATACATTCCTGAAGGGACACCGGATCAGAGTATCGGTATCTTCAAGCAATTTTCCGCGTTTCAACCGCAATACCAATTCCGGCGGACCGATCTTTTCGGAAGAAAGAGATCAGTACCGGAAGGCAGAAAACATTCTGTATCATGATGCAGAACATCCTTCCTGCATCATTCTGCCGATTATCAGAAGAAAATGAATATGAAAAAAATCATCCGGGTGCGGATGATTTTTCAGTGTGATTTTACTTATTGCGGCTGTAGGCAGTGATAATGATGAATGTGTTGAGACCGAGCATTGCCAGCATCATGATCAGTGTTGTTGCATAGCTTCCCGATGCGTCAAACATGAAGCCGATCAGGGAAGAGAACAATGCAT
>JAUNEN010000134.1 GCA_030525525.1 Erysipelotrichaceae bacterium | reverse complement strand
AACAAGGGGTAGAAAGAAATGAAACAGAAAACACAGGTTGATTTACTGCACGGTCCGATCATGAAGTCGCTTATCATCTTCATGATTCCGATTCTGATCTCCAACATCTTCCAGCAGCTCTACAATGCGGTCGACACCGCAATTGTCGGCAATTATCTCGGTGAAGGGTCACTGGCAGCCATCGGCAGCTGTGCAGCTGTCTTTGAAATGATGGTCAGCTTCTGCAACTCACTCGGATCCGGTTTCTCAATTGTATGCGGAAGGTCTTTCGGTTCCGGCGACCCGGACCGCATGAAGAAGTCGGTTGCCGCATCCATTCTCATCGGTACAGTAACAGTCGCAGCACTCACGCTGCTCGGTGTTGTCGGATTGCGTCCTCTGCTTGAGCTCATCCACACACCGGCTGAAGTCATTGAAGAATCACACACTTACATTCACATCATTGCGCTTGGCTTGATTGTCATGTTTGCCTACAACCTGGCTTCCAGCATGCTGAGAGCCATCGGCAACTCAGTGATGCCGCTTGTCTTCCTGATCATCTCTTCCCTGCTCAATATCGTTCTTGATATTCTCTTTATCACAACATTCAAAATGGGCGTTGCCGGCGCTGCCATCGCAACCGTAGTCGCCCAGGGCGTATCTGTAGTTCTGTGTATCTTCTACATTCTGAAATATACAAGAATCCTTGTTCCGGAAGCTCGTCACTTCAGCTTTGACAAAGAACTCTTCTCCGATGTCGGCGGTCAGGGATACGCAATGGCTTTAATGGGCTCCATCGTTTCCGTCGGTTCCATTATTCTGCAATCCGGCATCAACAGCCTCGGTACAGAAATCATCGCCGGTCACGTTGCCGCAAGAAAGATCTACATGATCTGCAACCTGCCGTTTATCTCAATGTCTGTCGCAGTCAGTGCATTCATTTCCCAGAACAAGGGTGCCAACCAGGGTGACAGAATCCTGAGGGCGATGAAGAGCGCCTATATCTATGACTTTGTCATGGCAGCGATTGTTTCAGCCATTCTGTTCTTAAGCGCACCGAAGCTTGTTCAGATGATCAGCGGCTCGACAAACCCGGTCATTATCGGCAACGGTTCCAAGATGCTCTATATTGTCGGTCCCTTCTATGCCGTGCTGGGTGTTCTGATCCAGACAAGATTCGCATTACAGGGTATCGGTTCAAAAGTCATCCCGATGATCTCAAGTGTCATTGAGCTTGTCGGTAAGATCCTGTTTGTCTACATCTTCATTCCGAAGTTCCAGTATGATGCAGTTGTCTGGTGCGAACCGTTAATCTGGGTAGCCATGACAGCGCAGCTCCTCTATGCATTCAACACCAACTCCTATGTGAAGGAAATCCGCAGTTCTCTGAAGACTGCCTGATCCTCATACAATCTCCTACTCATAAATCCGGTCATGCAGGGCCGGATTTTTATGTCTGGCTGATCTGAATCTGCATAATTGCCGAAACTGCAGAAAAAAACAGTCTTCTCTCTTTTTGAATGAGAAGAAGACTGTATGCATGAATCAGAACCCGAGGCTGTCGTTGACAAGGATGATATGAATTCTGTCCTTATGCCTTGAATAGCGGGTAATCAAGAATTCACAGCAGATTGTATCCGGCGATTTGCAGTTTGCACATGCGCCTGTTTTCACACAAGGATTATTTCCGCCGAAGCGCTGGTTGTTGATGGGAGCCGCCACATTGCGGGCACGCTTCATGGCGTGGTCAATGTCGCTGCAGACCTTGTTCATACCGACAATGAAGACAACTTTCTTCGGGCCGTAGGCAATGGCCGAAACACGGTTGGCATTGCCGTCAATGTTGACAAGAATGCCGTCATCTGTGAGCGCATTGCAGCTGGCAAGATAGACATCCGCATCATATGCGGCAAGCATCGCTGCTCTGCGGTCGGCTGCTTCTTCGCGGTCGATGTAATTGTAATTTCCTTCTTTGAGAGCTTTGACAAGACCGATTTCGTGTACCGACATGCCGCCGCCCATGGTGACTGTGCTTCCTTCGGGAATCAATGACAGGGCAATGTTCAAAGCTTCCATTTTGTTTTCAGCATAGTAACCGGTCATGTTGCGTGAAGCGAGTCCTTTGATGACTTTTTCCGCAAGCAGTCCGTTGCGTTTCATGATATTTTCGTCCATATTCGAATACTCCTTACTGTGTGTATTATGTCACAGATTTTCTTTCATTTTCAACAATGTGCTTCTGTGTTCTGCATGCATGTCAGGTTCTTCATCCCCTCACCGGATTCGTGTTCAGCATCGGCAGTACACTCTTTTCGATGAATTCAACGCGGTCGAATATCCTCGGTCTGAATGTTCCTGTGAATCCGGCGGATATGTCCTTTTCACGGTTCACATAGATGATATTTCCGCCATCCCCGATTGATGCATATACCGGCTTATCGTCATATGGCTGATACCAGAGATATCCGTAATTCATATAGCCGAACCGTTCACCGAGTTTATGAGTCACTGCAGTCATCTGACTGATCCAGTTCTCTGAAATGATTCGTTTTCCTTCATATTGACCTTCATTCAGTACAAGTTCTCCGATCAAAGCCAGATCACGTGCAGAAAGACATAATCCCCAGCCGGCAGTCACCGTATTCTGCGGATCGCTGTACCATTCGTTTTTGCGCGGATTTTTGTTCATCAGAAAATCCAGCTGATCTTCTTTCGAACTGTCGCCATGGATCACATGTGCAGGGATTCCCAAAGGTTCAAAGAGATACCGGTTGGCAAAATCGATGCATTTTTCATGAGCGGCAGACTCAAGAATCCCGGCAAGAATCTGAATGCCGAGTGTCGTATACCGGAATTTATCAGTGATTCCTTTCCGCCCGCCGAGAAAATCAAGTGCTGCCTTTGTCCAGTCATCCGATGTGCAGATCTTTTTCCATGGCTCATAAGTGAATTTAAACGGTGCGCTCATGGTAAGCAGATGCTTCACCGTGACTTCATATATTGTTTTTTCTGTCCGTTTCACTTTGTAATCCGGAAAGAAATCCATTACCTTCTGATCGATGCTGAGATATCCCTTGTCAACGGCAATCCCGCACAAAAGAGCCATCACTCCTTTCGTCACCGAATTGACATTCATTGCATCGTCCGTGTGAAAACCATGCCAGCAGTCATCACAGATTGTTCTGCCGTTGTGAATAACGTGAATCTGGGTAATATTATTTTCGTTTGCGCTGCTTTCTTCAATCAGTCTGTGCAGCTGGTTCCGATTCATTTTCAAACCTTCTCAATTTGTACTTCAGGAGCTCCTGATTCAAGACTAAGTGGATTAAAAATTGTTTTCAAGTGATTCTTTAGGGAATATTTCAGACAAAGAAAAACCGCATGAATCTGCGGTCAGCTGCTTCAGAACTCTGAGCTTACATTTCTTCGAGGATTTTCTCCATATCGGAAATATGATCCATCAGTGCTTCATTGACCCATGTATCGTTCATGATCTTGTCATGTGCGCTGGTGGCGGAGCCGTTGAGGGCGAGTGTCAGCTGGTACTCTCTGGTGAACCAGGGCTGTTTAAGATATTCCTGATTCTCGGGAAGCTTCTGGGCAAGCTGCCATGCTTCATCCAGCAGCATTTCTGTTTTGGCGTCAGCGTGAATTTCTGCCTGATAGATATTTGTCATGATCTTTTTTCTCCTGTTTTTACAATCATATCATTTGTATTCAGAATTTGATGCGCATCTGAAACCATGTTACATCACCATGTACCGAAGAAGAGATTCCTTCATTCACAAAGCCGAGAGTTTCGTAAAAAGGAATCATATGTTTTAGGCAGGTCAGTACAATTCCCTTTCTTCCCTTCTGCTTTGATTCTTCAATACAGAAGCGGATCAGCTCAGAGGCATAGCCATTATTCCGGTATTGTTTTCTTGTACAGACACCGAACAGCATCTGCCATTCTCCGTTTTCGCAATGCATTGATGCATCGGCATACATTTCATCTGAAAGATCACTTTCATAACAGCACATGCCGTTGATAAAGGAGATGATTCTTTCTCCATCCTTCATGATCCAGAAGTGATCGGGATATACCTGAAGTCTCTGCTTCATGCTGTTGTACGAAGCCGCCTGTTCTGCCGGAAAGCATTCATGTTCGATTTCATCCAGCTGCTTGAGATCCCTGAATTCTGCTTTTGTGATTTCCATATTTCTGTACCTGTCTGAAATGATCCGTACCTGAGTCTTGCAGTTATGCAGTCATTATACAGATTTCTCTGCCCGCATGCGTGTTTGAAACATGAAAGATATCTTTCTGTATGCCTGATCAAAGAAAAAAGCATCTGAACCATGATGTTTCAGATGCAACAGAATATATCTCACTTTGTGCCGGAGAGTGCAGTTCCGCTCACATAAAGTGTATAGCCGTTGGAAATGACATTGGACGCATCCCCTGTAAACGAAGTGATATAGGTATCTGCAGTCAATGTCCATGTGCTGCTTGAATCAAGGGTGACATTGACTGTTCCCGTTTCTGTTGAAACAGTATCGCCTTTTGCACTCGGGATATTGCCGCTGATGCAGCCTTCAAATGCAGAACCATCTGTCAGATTCAGTGTCAGTGTTGAATTCGATCCGACAAGGATGATACCTTCAAGTTCCTGACTGATTGCATTGAGTGTCGCAATGTTGTCTGCCCCGCTCCAGCCGTCATCAGAGACGGATAAGAGAATATTTTCGCTGTCTTCATTTTCAATATCCACATCCTTGAGTGTGATCACTGCATTGGTATTTGTAACATGGAAGACATGGCCCTTTTTTGAAGTCAGTGAACCGTCAGTCATCGTGAATGCGGAAGTGCCGCTGTCAGCGTCCCCGCTCATTGACTGGTAGATCATGATCGTATCAAGGAATGTCGCATTGCCGTTGCACTGTGTGTTGTTTGCAGTTAAATCACAATCTGTCAGGGTGATGGAATTCTTTCCTTCAATGCAGACACCTTCGGAAAGATTTGAAATCAGTTCTGCATTTTCAACGGTGATGTCAGCTGTTGAATAGATGACCGGGGATCCAAGACCGTTTGATGTATATATGCCGCCGTTTACATAAACGGTTCCGCCTCCTCTGTCGGTTCTGATTGCGGCAGAGGACTGTCCGCTTGTTTCAACTTCAAGATCATATGCTTCGGTAATACCGCCGCCGGTTGTCATGATTCCTCCTGAACCGTCACCGGTGGTTGTGATCTTTGTGTTTTTGATGATCACGGTTGTACCGTCGCCTTCTGCACCGTTTGAGCCGCCGTTGCCGCCATAGCTGAAGACACCGTTTGCACCATCCGCATCGGATGTGATCGTACCGCCTTCAATGGTTGTCACAGATCCGTCTTTGACAAGAACTGCTGCATTGAGTCCATAGAAGTTGCAGCTGTCCCCGCCGTCCGAATCACCTGTTTTTGTGACGGTTGGGTTTGTAACTGTAACTTCTTTATCAGTTGAAATCAGAAGTGCACTTTCATCGGCTGTCTGTGATGTATATGTCTGATTTTCTTCATTTGAAGCTGCTGTGATTTCAGTGGCTGCAGTGTATTCAAGATCAGCAGATGAGCTGCCTCCGGGTGCCCCGCCCGGGCCTCCGCCTTCTCCATCCGGTTTTTCAGGAGGTGTACCGCCCGGCATGC
>JAUNEN010000054.1:12863-21006 GCA_030525525.1 Erysipelotrichaceae bacterium | reverse complement strand
TCAACAGTTCAACACATGTATGGCTGCCGATAAAGCCGGCGCCGCCTGTAACAAGAATACTCATTTTGATTTATCTCCTTTATGCAGAAATAATGATATCACTCATGCCGAGACTGTAAGGAGATACTTTTGGCTTTTTTTAAAAGAATGCGTATGCAACGCGTTTTTTTCTAGTATACTGTTCGTATGGTTAAAGAAAGACTGGAAGAAATACTGAGCCGCGAAAAAAAAGACAGTGCTGATTACAGAACAGCCCTCTGGCTCAAAGATCACTTATCTGTGATTTCATCACAAACTCTTAAATCCACGGCTGAGCAGTGCGGAGTCTCTGCTACAATGCTTTCGGGACTGGTCCGCTCCATGGGGTACGAAGACTATCGTGACTTCAGGGAACAGTGCCGCGCTTTTGAACCGGTCGCTTCATACCGGAGAATTCTTTTCTCGGATGAGAAGAGCCTTGCCGAAAATATCGAACTGGTGTCAGCAAAGAAGATTGAGAATCTGCAGTACTGCACGGAAAGACTCGGTCAGGACCGCATGCGTGAGCTTGTACGCGACATCATGAAAGCAAGGAGAATCTACATTTTTGCACAGGGTTATACAAGACCGCTTGCACATTATCTGAAAACAGAGCTTGCTCTCTACAACAAGGATGTGGAAATCACTGACAGACAGATGGAAAATGATTACCGTCCGGCTGCCGATGATCTGTTCATTTTCTTAAGTATCATCGGTCAGGCATTCAGACTGAATCCGGAAATTGCTGTCAGAGTCAATTCAATCCGCGCCAACAAGTGGCTGATCACCTGCAACGAAGATCTTGAATTCAGCGGTGAGAGATGGGTTGTCCCGACAAAGGATAGCGACTACAGTGAGTTCGCAATCAGACATGCGCTCGACCTGCTGCTGGCATTGATTCAGAAAACCGAAAACGAATAAGTATCAGAAAAACTGTTTCACTTCAAAGCGGAACAGTTTTTTTCATGCATGAAAAAAATCAGACCGGGTGACTTCTTTTGAAACTTTAATTCATGTAAGATAAGAAAAAGCTTACAATTGTGTGTGATTTGTATCATCATATTTGTTTGGAAGATGAAGGAGATAAAAGAAACATGAAAATCGGATGTGTAAAAGAAATCAAAAACAACGAATTCAGAGTCGGACTGACTCCTGACAATGTCAGAAGCTATGTCGCTGCCGGACATACAGTTGAAATCGAAGCAGGAGCAGGAATCGGCTCGGGCTTTACAGATGAAGAGTATCGTGAAGCCGGTGCAGAAATCAAAGAAGCAAAAGATATTTGGGCTGATGTTGATATGATGGTCAAGGTCAAGGAACCGCTGCCTGAAGAATATGCTTATTTCAGAGAAGGCCTGATTCTGTATACCTATTTCCATCTGGCTGCCGACAGAGAACAGCTTGATGCCCTGAGGGCTGCGAAGGTGACTGCAGTTGCCTATGAAACACTTCAGGAAACAGACGGAAGTCTGCCTCTGCTTGCACCGATGAGCCAGATTGCCGGCCGTCTTTCCATTCAGGAAGGTGCGAAGTATCTGGAGAAAAGATTCGGCGGAGAAGGCATTCTGCTGGCTGGTGTTCCGGGTACGGAAAAAGCTCATGTCGTCATTCTCGGCGGCGGAATTGTCGGTACCAATGCGTGCCGTATCGCAACCGGTATCGGTGCGGATGTCACAATTCTCGATATCAATCTGAAGAGACTGGAAACACTGGACAATATGTTCGGCTCAAGAATCCAGACACTCGTATCCACAGATTCCAACATTGAGCGCTGCGTGAAGAAGGCAGATCTTGTCATCGGTTCGGTACTGATCCCGGGCGGAAGTACACCGAAGCTGTTCAGGAAAAAGTATCTGAAGGAAATGAAGCCGGGTGCGGTTTTTGTCGATGTCGCAATCGATCAGGGCGGATGCGGCGAATCGAGCAGAGTTACAACACATGACGATCCTGTCTATGTTGAGGATGGTGTTGTCCATTACTGCGTCGGCAATATGCCGGGTGCAGTTCCCCGCACTTCCACAATCGCACTCACAAATGCAACTCTGAAATACGGTCTGATGATTGCCAATCAGGGACTTGAAGAAGCATGCAGAAACAGTGATGTGATCACTTCCGCAATCAATACATATGACGGAAAGGTTACTTTCAAAGCACTGGCTGACAGCTTTGACGATGTGGAATATACTGATCTGAAGACATTGCTGTAAGTCTGTTGCGGCTTGAAAAAAGCTACTATAATATTCAATATACATCCGGAGGTATCCCATGAAAATTATGACTGTTGACAATGAAAAGCTGGCGCTCGAAGGAATGACACGCACCATTCTGAAAGTGCTGCCGGAAGCTGAAACAGTCTCATTTCGGGATCCTCAGGAAGCTCTTGAATACGGAAAAAAAGAACCGGTTGATATCGCTTTTCTGGATATCAATATGCAGCCGGTCAACGGCGTAGAGCTGGCAAAGCAATTGCGCTCGGTGAATCAGAATGTGAATATCATCTTCACGACAGGCTACAGCGAATATACCGGTGAAGCGATGAAGATGCATGCCAGCGGCTATATCATGAAGCCGGTGACGATGGAAAAGGTGAAGCGGGAAATCGAAGATCTGAGATATCCGTTAAGCCCGGAAAAGAAACCGAAGCTTCATGCCCAGACATTCGGCAACTTCGAAGTCTTCGTCAATGAGGAACCGGTTCACTTTGCCTATACAAAGACGAAGGAACTGCTTGCATATCTGATCGACCGGAAAGGTTCACTCTGCACAAACGGAGAGATCATGGCAATCCTCTGGGAGGATGATGCCAACGAGCGGCATACATCCTATCTGAAAAATCTCAGACATGATCTGGCAAATACGCTGGAGAGCCTTGGATGCCCGGAAGCGCTTGTCAGAAGACGCGGCATGATCGGAATCGTGACTTCGGAAATCGATTGCGATTATTATGATTTCCTGGCCGGCAAGCCCGGGGCAGAGATGTCGTATGGCGGCGAATATATGTCGCAGTATTCATGGGCAGAATATACAAACGGCGAACTGGAAAGATTATTATGAAAAAACGAGGGATTCAGTCTGATGAATCTCTCGTTTCAATTTTTGTGAAGATGAGCGGACATAAGAGAACTGCATAGAAGCCAAGCAGCAGTCCTCTGATGAGCGAATTGGCAAGAGAGGGGATGAAGGCAGCTGTGAGCTTTGTGAGCAGATAAATCAGCGCTGCCCCTCCTAAACCGATCACTGTGCGGATGATCTTTGTCTTACGGCCGCATTCTGCAGAAAACCTGATCAGGCGATGTTCAATCATTCCGCCGACCACAATCCCTGCAGAAAGACCCGCCGACAGCATATAATCCTTGATCATTTCCTTTGAATCAACAAGCAGTACGCCGTCCACATAATCCGCCGGATAGCTTTTGCTCATGGCAAATATGATCGAAGCGGCAGTGATGAAGATGAAGACGGCGGAGAAGACGATTTCCTGTTCATCATGTTCGGAAATTTTTGCGAATACAAAATAGCATACAGGAATCATGATGAGTGCCGATAACATACCGACCAGAATATCCTGCGGTGTATGCACGCCAAGGTAAACTCTCAGCAGTCCGGCAATCAGAATCAGCGAGAAATACAGAACAGCCCGTTTCGGTTTTGTTTTTCTGTATTCAATCGACAGGTCGCCGTATGCGGTTGCGGCAATCTGCGTATGGGTGCTTGGGAAGGAGTATCCGGTTGCGCTCTTTCTGGCAAATTCCGGCGGCACGATCCGGCTGTCGCGGATCCATGGACGATAGACGGCGCAGGTGATCTTGATCAGCTGATTGAGAAGCAGGCTGCCGGCAAATACCGCCAGCATGATCTGTCCTCTTCTTTTGTTCAGACACCAGTATGTAACAAAGGGAATCACTATCGCTAATGCACTGATTCCATCAGACGCATATGAAGCAATTCTTGCGGCGACGGGCCCCAGAGCATTCCTGATTTCCTGAAGCCAGAGCAGTATTTCAATATCCATAAATATGGTCTCCTGAGTGGTTTGAAAGTGCGAAAAAGTACGATAAATACTGAAGAAAACGCTTTCTTTAAAATTTTTCAAAAAAAGTGTTGACAAGGTTTTTTAAAGTGATATAGTCATCACTGCTGAAAGCAATACCGGATGTAAATCCGGGCGATATATATCAGCAAACCGATGAGAAATCATCGGGCGAAATACAACAGCAAACTGAGTGAAATCACTCAGGCGAAATATAGATTCAAACCGGTGCAAACCGGGCGATATACAACGATGAACTGACCTGCAAAGGTCAGGCGAAATATAACCGCAAATCGATGGCGGATCCGCCATCGAGTGAAATACAGAAACAAACCGGTGCAAACCGGGTGATATATAAGAAGCCGGGAAACAGATGTTTCTCTTTTTTTTGCTTTCTCAATATCCGAGTTTCTTGTTCACGACATGCTCAAGCGGTTCATTGTTCAGATAATGCATGAGATTCGTCCTGAAGATATTCAGCACAAAATCATAGGTGACTGCCGCATTGAATCTGCCTGAGATATGAGGTGTGATGTAGACATGTTCAGTATTCCAGAGCGGATGATTCTTCGGAAGCGGTTCGGGATCGGTGACATCAAGACAGACACCTGAAAGATAGCCTTCCTTCATGACCTTGAGCAGATCTTCCGTGACGATTGCACTGCCTCTGCCGACATTGACAAGAATGGCGCCTTTCTTCATCTTTCTTAAACGCGCTTCATCAAACAGATGAATGGTTTCTTCTGTTTCGGGAAGAGAGAGGGCAACAACGTCGCATTCGCCGATGATCTCATCCATGTTTTCCATTGTATACATATCTGCACAATAGGAAGGCTTTTCATGAACGCTTCTTCTGACACCGTACACTTCAGCTCCGAGTGCATTCATCTTGCGGGCAAAGTTTGAACCGATATCGCCCATGCCGACGGAAAGAACTTTTGATGCGGTCAGAGTATTCACCGAACCGAGATTGGTGAATTCATGTTCCTTCTGGATGTCAAGATATCTTGCCAGATTCTTCATCACCATCAGTACGCAGCCGATCATATGTTCCGAGATCGCTGTTCCATAGGCACCTGATGCATTGGTGAGAATCACACTGTCATCAAGTGAGCTGTATGTATTTGCACCGGCAGAATCAAGCTGAAGCCACTTCAGCTCCGGGCATTCCTTTACCAGTGAAAGAGGCAGATTGCCGAGAATCACTTCTGCATCTTTGATTTCATCGATTGTGACATTGGTACGGTCGATAAATGTAATTTCTGCATCTTCGATTGAGGTGAAGAGTTCTTTTCTGTTTTCGGGAACGGGTGTTGCAACAATTACTTTCGTCATAGGGGTTATTTCCTTTCCGGATAATCTTAACATGGTTCTGAGTATACTGCTTCTGTTGCGCTATAATGAAAATGTAAAAGTGAAAAGCTTCTGAAAATTATAAAGGGGAACATATGTTGAAACAAATCAAATGGGGAGCAGTGGGTCTGTCCGTGCTCGAAATCGCTGCCGGTGTTCTGCTGGTCATGTTTCCGGCATTAAGCTCCGATGTTATCTGCTATATGGTGGGCGTCGGCGCATGCATCTACGGTATTATCAATCTTGTTCAGTACTTCCTGATGAAACTGGAAGACAGCTTCTTCCGCAATGAGTTTGTCAGAGGTGTGATGATGCTGCTGTTCGGCATCATTGTCATGCTCAAAAAAGATCTGATCATCGGATTGGTTCCGGTGGTTCTTGGAATGATCATCATCTTCAGCGGCTTCTTCAAGCTGCAGCGGGCTGTGGTTGCTTTCCGCATTCATTATGACATGTCTCTGTGGTATGCAATCCTCGGCTCAATTTCGATCATCTTCGGAATTGTGATCATGTTTGTGCTCTCACCGAAACAGACGCAGGAACTGATCTACCGTGTCATCGGGTCGGGTCTTATCTATTGCGGCGTCAGCGATCTTATTACGGTTTTCTTCTTAGCCAACCGCTTCCATCATTACCTGCAGGAAATCAAGGCAGGCAATATCAAAATTGAACCGAAGCCGAAACCTGAACCGAAACCCGAACCTGCACCGGAACCTCAGCCTGTTCCTGTGAGCCAGCCGGTTTCTGAACCTGAACCGGTTACAGTTGAAGAAAAACCGGCAGCTGAGGAAGTCACTTTGCCGCCGCTTGAGCCGATTGAGCTTGTACTTCCGGAAGATGAGCCGAAGGGTGAATGAGAACAAATCACTTTGCTTTGATGCGCAAAAAGCATAAAATAGGGTGCACGGAGTAAAGATGTATGTATAACGACTGGTTTACGATCGGACCGGTGACGGTCCATGGATACGGCGTCATGATCGCAATCGGTATTCTGGCAGCGTTCTGGCTGGCGGAAAAACTCGCAAAGCGTCATGATCTTGATGAAGAAAGAATTGATACATTTATCTTCTTTGTCATCATATTCGGCTATATGTGTTCAAAGATTCTCTACTGCATCACCGTCTTTGATCAGTTTCTGAGCGATCCGCTTTCCGTGCTCGGCAGCGGCGGCTGGGTTGTCTATGGCGGCGTGCTGGGAGGAATCTTCGGGGCATGGCTCTTCTGCAAAAAATACGGCTGGGATTTCATGCATTATTTCAATGTGCTGATTCCCTGTGTGGCACTTGCCCAGGGGTTCGGAAGAATCGGATGTTTCTTTGCCGGATGCTGCTACGGGATAGAGACTGACAGTGCAATCGGTGTTCATTTCCCGGCCGGTTCACTCTGTCCGGTTGACCATGCGGTCATCCCGACACAGCTGATTATGTCACTGGGAGACTTCATCATATTTGCAATTCTCTATTACAACCTTAAAAAGGGTAAGGGCCTGCAGAATAATGCATCTCTCTATCTGATGCTCTACAGCGCCGGAAGATTTGCAGTTGAGTTTATCCGCGGTGATATCAACAGAGGATTTGTCGGTGTTCTTTCCACATCGCAGTTCATTTCAATCTTTGCCTTCCTGCTCGGACTTTATCTGTTCATGAGCGGAAAAAACAAAAAAGAAGAGAAAAACACTACACTGGTATGACATGAAAGTGTCATACTTTTTTTGTAAGAAATCACAGACTGTGTACACCTTGAAGGTGAAGGGAGGAAAGATGGAAGATCATGAGATCATTGAGCTTTATTTCAGCCGGGATGAATCTGCCATCCGTTATACAGATCATAAATATGGAAACTACTGCTTCACGGTAGCGTGGAATATCCTGTTTGACAGGGAAGACAGTCAGGAATGCGTCAATGATACATGGCGGAAGACCTGGGACCTGATTCCTCCCGAAAGGCCGATGTTCCTGAAATTCTTTCTGGCAAAGATTACCAGAGGATTTGCAATGAATCTGCTAAGAACAAGAACACGTGACAAAAGAGGCGGTTCCCAATATGAAGCAGCTCTGGAAGAGCTGGAAAATGTCCTGTCCGGCGGAAATGATCCCGAGAAGGAATTTGAAGCAAAAGAGCTCGCTCAAGAAATCAACCGTTTTCTCTCGAAACTGGCAGAAAGAGACAGAAACGTGTTTGTAAGAAGATATTTCTATATGGAAAGCGGAGCACAGATCGCTGAAAAATACAGACTCAGTGAAACAAACGTCAATGTCATACTGAACAGAACAAGAAAAAAACTGAAGGAACATCTGAGAAAGGAGGGATGGTTATGAAACTCTCGGAGAAAGTGCTCGAATCCATGAGCATGATTGATGAAAAATATCTTGAAGCAAGTGAAAAAGAACCTGTCCGCTCTTTCTCATGGAAACCGGTGCTGTCCTTTGCGGCAGTCTTCGCATTGATCTTTGCGGTGGTTATCCGTCCGGGATACAGTTCTTCGCCGAGTGTATCATTTGACCGCGCGGAGTCAGTGACAGAAGAGTTACCACCGGATTCAATGTTTGAAACAGAACAGAAGAATACAGGAGTGCTCGGCGGGGCAAACAGTACCGTTCAGTCGCAGGGCGGCTGGCTGACGCAGAGAAGCGAGGATTATGACGCAGCTGAAATGAGCGGTGAAGTTCTTCTGGATCAGAAGCTGAGTGCATATCTTGAAGAGATCGGCATGGACGATGAAGTGCTTGTCACAATTGAATA
>JAUNEN010000054.1:0-12763 GCA_030525525.1 Erysipelotrichaceae bacterium | reverse complement strand
CGGCATCATTGAGAATGAAAATGAATATACCGACGGAGGCTATTACACCTATAACGATGAGAATGCCCGCTGGACGCTCTACATGACGGTAAGAATTCCGACTGAGCGGTTTGAAGAATTCATGAGCGGCTCATCGGATATCGGCAATGTGGTATCCAGGTCTTCTTCGGCGGTGAATATCTCAAAGAGATACAACGATGTATCGGCACAGATCGAAGCACTTGAAAAGCAGCAGAAACGTCTGCTTGAAATGATGGATTCAGCGGTCACCATAGAAGATATGATTGCGGTTGAAGACAGGCTCAGCGATGTGCAGTATGAACTGAACATGCTGAAAACAGACCGTGAATCCATGGATACCGATGTCGCATATTCAACCGTCAATGTGACCCTGCAGGAAGTGAAAGTTTATACCGAACTGAGCGAGAACTTCTTCACAAAGCTTTCCAACCGCTTCGTCAACGGATTTGCAGGTTTTGCAAATCATATGGCTGAGCTGATTCTCGGGATTGTGTATCTACTTCCGTATATCCTTCTGATCCTGGCAGTGATTCTGATCTTAGCCAAAACAGGAGTGCTGAAGAAAATGCATATGCCGCGTTTCTTCAGAAAGAGAAAAACAGATCTCTAATTGAATGAACGGGAGACATTCATATGAGTGTCTCTTTTCTTGTGATGTGTGTATATACATTCCGGTATACACTGATTTCCTTTTTTGTAGCTTCTGAAATAAGACACCGGAAACTATCATCAGAGTGTAAGAGGGGAAGAAACCATGAGACTTGAAGGAAAAACAGCATTGATTACAGGCGGCGGCACCGGCATCGGCTTTGAAATCGCAAGGATGTATGCAGAAGAAGGCGCATATGTATATATCACCGGAAGGCGCGAAAACAAACTTCGGGAAGCGGCTGAAAAGATCGGTGAAAACTGCGGTTATATGGCAGCGGATGTTGCCGTCAGAGAAGATATGCTGAAGGTGGCAGAAAAGATCAGAAACGAAAGAGGCAGTGTCGATATTGTCATCTGCAATGCAGGTGTCGGCAGATATGTTCCGCTCACTGACATTACAGCAGATGAATTCGATCGTGTCATGCACACAAATGTACTCGGTTCCTATTTCACCGTTCAGGCATGTCTGCCTCTTATGAATGAAGGGTCGACAATCATTCTGAACACAAGCGTGACTGCATCTCTCGGCTTAAAGGACTTCAGTCTTTATATCGCAGCCAAGAGTGCTGAAAAGTCATTCATTCACACATGGACCAACGAACTGCGTGACAGAAAAATCCGTGTCAATGCAATCGCTCCGGGCATCATTCCCACTGACGCAGCAGGCGGGGAACTCGGCAGAAGTGAAGAAGAGGAAACGGAACGGCGGGCATACCGTGCAACATTGATTCCGGCAGCGCGTGTCGGTCATGTGTCCGACATTGCCAACTGTGCAGTTTTCCTTGGCAGTGATGAATCATCCTATATCAACGGTGTTGAGATTCTGGTAGACGGGGGTCTGGCAGCGATCTATCCGGTGAAGCTCTGATTGCGCAAAAGTCTCATATCAAATAAAAATGCTCTTTCCTATATCAACGGGAAGGAGCGTTTCTATCTTCTTTCAAAGAGATTGCCGGTCTGTTTTTTCTTTTGTGCTTTTGTAGATTCCGGTCACAAATAAGATGACCGCAATGGTGAAGAGAGGAACTGCCAGCCAATCCGGAAGTGAATAAACCAGATGATCGATTGCAATTGTCAGACCTCCCAGAACGAACGCGGCAATGATCAGTCTGTTCATGCCTTCTCCTTTCCTGCCTTGCGCAACAGTCTCATCTTAAACTGTCTGATTTTTTCGGCAGATCTGCCGGTAAAGATGACTCCCAGGATAATCATACCGAAGGCAATTCCCAGCCCGAAGCTTCCGATTGCTTCATAAGGGGATGTATTCTCCAGATGCAGTAGATTGATCACAAGAAATGCCGCAAACCCGATGAGTCCGGCAATGAAGAGCCAGTGCATGCGGCGCAGCAGCCTTTCTTTTTCGTCATTGCTGTAATCGGCAACCTGCAGAACAGTCTCTTTCAATTCTTCATTCATTTTCTCACTTTTCCTTTCTCCGCTTAAAATCTCACGGAGGTCAACCTCATACAGGTCGGAAAGTTCGATCAGAATATCAAGATCCGGCATATTGGTTCCTGTCTCCCAGCGGGATACCGTCCGGCGGGCAACACCTGTCTTTTCCGCAAGCTGTTCCTGGGTAAGTCCTTTATCTTTGCGAAGCTTCTGAAGGAATCTTCCGATTTTCATGACATCCATACCTGATGACCTCCTTTACGGTTTCAGAATAATGAAGTTTTGACCTGTATAACAGGACGCAGAATGAGCAAATACTGTTTTTTTGGGGATGAGACATCGATGTCCCATTGATTTTTTGTGGAATGTGACTGTTTAGCAGGTGAATGCTGTGTTTCAGACTGTGAAAATCAGCACAGTCTCAACTTCATTCAGATGGATTTCAGACGGGTGATACGGTGCTGTGATTTTGTGCCAGAACTTTTTGGCGGGAATGTTTTTTTCGTTGTACTTGATCTCCCAATTGCCGGGGTATTCTGAAAAGATCAGTTTCACGGCTTCACTGGCCAGATGCTGTTTTCTGAAGGACGGGAAGATTGTAAACTCCGCCATCGTATAATCCGGATTCTGTCCGCAGAAAGAATAAGGGTTTATGAATGCAAACCCGCAAAGTGCGTCATCATTGTAAATGAAATATGCCATGCGTTTGGGATCAGAGAAATATTCGTCGAAATATCCGTAATGAAAATTTCCTTCTTCATCCATCGGATCATCGTAATAATTTGTCATTTCGTAGAGATATTTCTGATTGATATTCCATAAGGGCTGTCTTTGATCAGGTTGTACGGTTTTCAGATGAATCATGGTTCTGTTCCTCTTTCCTAAAGTATAGCTGATTGCAAAAAAAGACTTAAGCCGATTGTTTCAGCTTAAGCCTTTGTGTCTGTTATGCAGTGACTGTTTCCGGATTATTGTTCTGGTGGAGAATGTTCATGAATTCCTCACCGGTGATGGTTTCTTTTTCGTACAGATATTTCGAAATTCTGTCGAGATCATCCAGATGTTCTTCAAGCAGCTGCTTTGCCTTGGCGTGCTGCTGTCTGACCAAACGGACAACTCTCTGATCAATCGCTGCCGCAGTTCTGTCGGAACATGCAAGCGACATATCATCGCCGAGGTATCTGTTATTGACGGAAGCCATCGCTACCATGTCGAAGTCATCCGACATACCGTACATTGAAATCATTGCTCTGGCAACTTTGGTTGCCTGCTCAATGTCATTGGAAGCACCGGTGGAAATTGTTCCGAATTTGACTTCTTCGGCAGCTCTGCCGCCGGTGAGTGTCGCAATGCGGTTTTCCAGTTCTTCCTTTGTATAGAGGTAGTGGTTGCCTTCTTCGACCTGCATGGTATAGCCGAGTGCACCTGAAGTACGCGGGATGATCGTGATCTTCTGAACCGGTGCACTGTCCGTCTGCAAGGCTGCCACAAGCGCATGACCGACTTCGTGGTAGGAAACTCTCAGCTTTTCTTCATCGGTCAGAATTGCATTCTTCTTCTGATATCCGGCAAAGACAACTTCAATGCTTTCTTCAAGATCCTTCTGACAGACGGAGTTGCGGTTTTCACGGACAGCTCTCAGAGCTGCTTCATTGATAATGTTGGCAAGTTCTGCACCGGAAGCACCGGATGCCATTCTTGCAATCACGTTGTAATCGATATTTGGATCGGTTTTGATCTTTTTGGCATGAACTCTGAGAATCTCTTCACGTCCTTTGAGGTCGGGAAGCTCGACAGGCACACGGCGGTCGAATCTGCCCGGTCTTAAGAGGGCTGCGTCAAGGGATTCCGGACGGTTGGTAGCTGCCAGGATGACAACACCGTTGTTTCCTTCAAAGCCATCCATTTCCGTTAACAGCTGGTTGAGTGTCTGTTCACGTTCATCATTGGCTCCTGAAAGAGCGCCTGTATTTCTCTTTCCGCCGATTGCGTCAATTTCATCGATAAAGACGATACAGGGAGCTTTTTCCTTGGCTGTCTTGAAGAGGTCTCTGACTTTGGATGCACCCATACCGACAAACATTTCAACAAATTCACTTCCCGAAATCGAGAAGAAGGGGACGTTGGATTCGCCGGCAACTGCCTTGGCAAGCATTGTCTTGCCGGTTCCGGGAGGACCGACCAGCAGAATGCCCTTAGGCATCGTGGCACCGATCTTCTGATATTTGCCGGGGTCATGAAGATATGTGACAATCTCCTGCAGGTTTTCCTTGGCTTCATCTTCACCGGCCACATCCTTGAAACGGATGGACTGTTCGGAGCCCTGATAGACACGCGCATTTGATTTGCCGAGGTTGAACATATTGCCGCCGCTTCCGCCGCCTCTGCTCATTAACACTCTTAACAGCACGGTCGCGATCAAAATCGGGAAGAGCCAGCTGACAAGAAGTGATATCCACGGTGACGTCTGCTCGATGATATCGGATTTGAATTTGACATCATGTTCGAGGAGTCTTGCGGTCAGATCGGGATCATTCATGATTCCGGTGCGGTATACGGTTTCGTCGTTTTTCTTCTGGAAGAGGATCTGATTTGGCTGAACCTCAACCTGATCGATTTCATTGCTCTCTATTTCTTTGATGAACGTGTTGTATGTTGTTTCTACAATCTGCGCCTGACGCATCTGCGGCAGCATGAACAGGTTCAGCAGAACCAGTATAAGCATGACAACCGCATAGTAGTATATAATCGGTTTTTTCGGTGGTTTGTTTTCAGGCATGAAATCACCTCACTTTCCTGATATGAATTAATACTAGCACTAAATAGTCAAGAGTGCTAAATAATTGATTGAAAATTAAAAAAACCTGCATCTGATGCAGGCTGAACGGATCATGCGGTGAGGTTGAGACGGATGACTCTGTTTCCGGTGACCGCATCCACGGTTCCGTCCTCAGAGACGACAATCCCGATGAATTCCTGATTGAACTGTGCTCTGCGGGTGATGTAATTCACCGTTGAGTTGTAGCGTGCTCCGCGGGCGGTGCTGCCGGTGGTGACGGCGTCTCCGTCAAGAATGGCACCGATGCATGCACATGTGCAGTCGTAATCCATGAACATGGCACCGTCAATGGCGGTGAGATAGGAAAGAATGCCGACTTTATCGGAAAGATTTGTGCGCTGGATGCCGATTGCATTTTTAGCGGCACATAAACGTTCTGCTTCACTCTGAATATCTTCCGGTCTGCCGAGAATCAGGATGGTTCCGTGCCGCTGTCTGGCTGCCTGAAGAATGACTGCTTCAAGCTTTTCGACATTGAGCGGATTCATCTTGTTGGTTAATCTGTGCAGTGTGCTCATGTCATTGTCACGGTCGGTATGCATATGATAGCGGGCGTCATAATAAGAAATCTTTCCGCCGTCAAATGTGATTGTCCATGTCAGATGTCCCCACATGCGGACAAGGCATTCACTTAACAGCGGAGGTTCGCTGGTAAGGCCGTAGATCTTTCCGGCTTTGTTGACGACAAGAGCGACATATTTGTCCGACATCTCAAGGATCTTTCTGACCTGACGCAGGTTTTCGGCAGAGAAGGGAATCTGTTCGCGGAAGACGATATCAAGATTCGATCTTCTGGCGGCTTTTTCCCCGTCGCTTTCAAAGCGCGGTACATAGACAGTCGCATTGACATAGCTGCTTTCGTAGGTGGAAGCGCTGAGGGTTGTAATGAGATTGACATCAAGACGGTAGAAGCTGTAGAAGAACTCCATAACGCCTGATGCAATCAGGGGTTCATACATATAGGCAATTCTCAGGTGCTTCAGACCGACCGAAGCAATCTGGGTATAAAGCTCAGTCCAGAAGGAACGTGTAATGAATAATAAAGGTGAACTGGAAGAAGCACGGTAATCAAAGACAATGAAGATATCATCCTGATACCATGTGAATGAATTTTCAAAATTTTCGATTTCCGACAAATCGCGGACGGTTGTTTCAATGATCTCATTTGATTTCCTGGATACGGTGGCGATCGGATAGCCGCTCGTAAGGCTGTCGGCGTTCTGCTGATCAAGCTCAAAATGAATCCTGAAATCAGGAATGCTTTTGGGGTCATTGTAAAGATGTTTCAGGCATGCCGTATACAGATCGCGCACCTTCAGAAACAGATCTGACGGTTCGATGCTGTAGTCATTGGCCAGATGATTCCAGTAATTTGTCATAGTATTACCAATCCTGGAATCAGTATAACATTCATGAGAGCGATTTCACTCTTTTTTGAAGCTGCTCAAGAACATGAACAGCAGGAATCAGAGAACCGGCAGTTTTTCCGGGATCTTTTGTGAATGTGCATGAAATCAGATCGCATGGAAAACGGGGAATTTCGCCGCCGCAGTAAATGACAATCACAGGGATCTTTCCGATCGGCAGAACTTCTCTCAGACGATTCATTTTTTCTTTTGAAGAATTGCCTGTGATCACGATTGCACATGTTCCTTTGATCCTTGATACAACCGGTTCGTGCTCAGCGAGATATTCGCACTCTCTGCCGATATTCTGAAACAGAGTGATCCCTGCATCGCAGGCGCAGATCCCGTACTGATCTCCGGCAAACAGTATCTCCTTTTCGGAAGCAATCAGAGCGGCTGCCCGGTTCAGCTGTTTTTCAAAAGCAGATGATTTACAGACAACATCAAAATATGCATTCAGTCTGAATTCCTGCTCGTCATGGAAGAATACGTCGCTGCTTTCATCATTGTGCTGAAGCGCATCCCGGAAGTCATTCCAGCTGTGATATCCGAACTTGCGGGCAAGCCGCAGAACGGATGCGGTTGAAACACTGGACTCATTTGCCAGTTCGCGGATTGACATAGAGGATGCAGACTTATAATTCCTGATCAGATAGCGATATAAATGTGTTTCGGACGGTGTGAGCTTTACATCGAAGCCGCCGCTTGAAGATATAATCTGATTCATGAATCCATCATAAATACATTTTGTCATGCAAGTCACTCGAGAGATTTTCAAATCTGACGATTTTTGACAGATCCGCATAAACTCTCGAAAATTGACAATATGTAAAAATGCATGCATGGACAGCGTGCGGGAAAATGAAAAAGCTCTGTTTCCAGAGCTTTTCATGGTCGGAATGACAGGATTTGAACCTGCGACCCCTTCGTCCCTAACGAAGTGCGCTACCAAGCTGCGCTACATTCCGTTTTTTCTGATCAGGCGTCCTCGATGTGATTCGAACACACGACCTTCCGCTTAGGAGGCGGACGCTCTATCCAGCTGAGCTACGAGGACAGCTGTGCGGAAACTATTATAGCAGAGAATTCAATAATTTCCAGTAAATCTGAATAAAATCGAATGCATGAAAGCAATGAAATGCATATAATGGGTTTATTCGGAGGAAATCATGAAGAAATATCTGATGATCATCGTTCTGCTGGTCGCCGCAATTCTCGTTGTGCCGTTCATGCAGCTGAGTGTAATGAATAAAGTTCTGGCTGAAGCAGTTGCAATTGTGACGCTCGGAATCATATACAACGCAGTCAGAAATGAAAAGAATTCAGAAAAATAAGTATCTGAAAATATTTTCATGAAATAAAATTGAAATAATGCGTTGACATTGAAAGTGTTTGCCTTTATCATCTCCATATAAATTCGAAGAACAGAAGAGTACCTTCAGCAGTCCACCAGCGAGCCGGAACAGAGTGTGAGTCCGGCGGCAACAGCTTAAGGGAAGCGCATCTGGGAGAAGTTCTCCTGAAAGAACAGTAGGGAGAAACGTGTTCCGCGTTAAGGATTGAGTGGCTCAGGCAACCAGTGTGGTACCGCGATTTCATGTCGTCTCTGGATAGAGGCGGCATTTTTGTTTCAGCGGACCTCACATCGGAAAAAATAAAAAAGGGAGAAAAAATTATGGCAGCAGGAAAAATGATCAAAGCAGCACTGGCAGGACTCATGGCATTATCACTGACCGCGTGCGGCGGCGGCAGCGCCGGCACAGACGGCGACAAAGCACAGAATATCATCATCGCAATTTCACCTGACTATCCGCCTTTTGACGATTTGACAACAGACGGTGAGCTGACCGGCTTCGATGTGGAAATGGGCGAATGGATTTTCGAATGGCTGAATGCAAACGGCTACAATTACACACATGAATGGAAACAGCTCTCTTTCGACACAATCATCTCTGCAATTCAGGCAGACCAGGTTGATCTCGGCCTTTCAGGCTTCACATATGATCCGGACAGACAGGTTCTCTTCTCCGATCCGTATTACGGTTCTGCAGAAGTTGCGATGGTAGCTGACGGAAGCGATATCAAATCACTGGATGATCTGAAAGGCAAGGCAATCGGTGCTCAGGCAGGCACAACCGGTGAAGAGTGCGCAAACGCAATTGAAGGCGCAAAAGTCACTGCAATGCAGGACATGGGTATTCTTGTCGAAACACTGAAGACCGGCGGTATTGATGCACTCATTCTTGATGAACCGGTTGCGAACAACTATGCCGCAGGCGGATCATTCACGGTTCTTGAGGGAACATTGATTGATGAAGAAACACACATCATTGCGAAAGAGGGAAATACAGAACTCATGGACGCAGTGAACAAGGCGCTGGCCGCCTTCCTTGAAAGCGATGAATGTGCAGCTCTCAAGGAGAAGTACGGTCTCTGATGTCAAAAATCTTTACACCTGAAAATCTGGTCTTCATGGCAAGGGGAGCGCTCTTCAGTGTTCTTCTTGCGCTTGGAGCAGTCGTGATCGGATGTATTCTGGGTATTATCTTTTCAATCTTCAAGCTTTCCAAAAGCAAGATTCTGAACTGGCTCGGAAACATCTATGTTGAAGTCTTCCGCGGCACACCGATGCTGCTGCAGATTCTGTTCTTCTATCTCGGCGTACCTGTGATCTATCAGAGAATCACCGGAACAAGACTCAACGCAAATCCTTATATCGTCGGTCTTATCGCTTTAAGCTTCAACTCCGGCGCCTATCAGACGGAATTGATCCGTTCCGGTATCCAGGGCGTTGACAAGGGACAGTGGGAAGCGTGTGAGACGCTCGGTATCAGCTATAAAACCATGATGAAGGAGATCATCCTTCCCCAGGCGTTCAAGCAGATTGTTCCGCCCATGGTTTCGGAATTCATCATGCTGATCAAAGACAGCTCATTGATTTCCAATATCGGTGCACTTGAACTGCTCTATGCAGCCCAGGTGCTCGGTAAAAAGTATTACAACTATCTGGATCCTCTGATCATTGCGGCGGCGATGTATCTGATCCTGACAGTCTTAGTCTCATGGCTTTCCAAAAAGATTGAAAGGAGGCTTGCAGTCAGTGATTAAAGTTGAACATCTTCATAAAAGTTTCGGTGATTTCAAGGCTCTGAAAGATATCTCCCTTGAAATCAATGACGGAGAAATCGTCTCACTGATCGGTCCTTCCGGTTCCGGCAAAAGCACACTTCTCAGATGCATCCACGGTCTTGAAAAAGCAGACAGCGGGCAGATTTATCTGGATGGCGAACTCATGGATCCTTCCAACAAGGAGAAATACGCTGCCCAGAGAAAAAAGATGGGATTTGTCTTCCAGCATTTCAATCTCTTCAACAACAAAACAGTTCTTGAAAACTGCATGCTTGCCCAGACCAGCGTATTGGGAAGAGATGCGGCCGAAGCAGAAGCAGTTTCGATGGAATATCTGAAAAAAGTCGGCATGGCCGACAAAGCTGCTTCCTATCCTTCCAAACTCTCCGGCGGTCAGAAACAAAGAGCGGCAATTGCGAGAGCTCTCTGCATGAATCCGGAGATGATGCTGTTTGATGAGCCGACAAGTGCTCTTGATCCGGAAATGATCAAGGAAGTTCTCGATGTCATGAAGGATCTCGGCAAACAGGGAATGACGATGATCGTCGTCACACATGAAATGGGCTTTGCCCGCAAAGTCGGCAGCCGTGTTGTCTTCCTTGAGTCGGGAGAAATCATCGAACAGAACAACTCGGAAGCCTTCTTCTCCAATCCTTCAAGCGACCGTGCAAAGGACTTCCTCAGCAAGGTCTTCTACGATTAAGCAAGAAAGTGAGATGCCCATGAAACTGCCTGATTTCAAAGTTGAACAGTGGATGAATGTGTATGAGAATGACGCAGTCTTTAATCTGACCGATACCTGCGTCGCTCCTCTGACATTTGAAGAACTCTCAGCAATGGATGAGACGCAGTCTTTCATGCGCATTAAACTTGATTACGGAACAATCACCGGAGATGAGAATCTGAAACAGCAGATTCTCTCTCTTTATACTTCCGGCAATACAGACGAAATCACCCTCATGCAGGGCTGCCTGCAAGCCAATGAATCGGTGATCTATACACTCCTTTCACCGGGTGACAGAGTGATCGTCTATGAACCGGGCTATCAGCAGTTCTCCGATCTTCCCTTAAGCATCGGGGCAAAAATAACTTCACTGAAACTGTATGAAGAAAACGGATGGCAGCCCGATCTTCAGGAACTTGAAAAAGCTTTTGAAGAAAATATCCGTATGGTCATCGTCAACCAGCCGGCAAATCCGACCGGTGTGATCTTCAGCGGTGAATATCGTGAAAAGCTGATTGAACTCTGCCGGAAACAGAATGCATATATTCTTTCCGATGAAGTCTACAGAGGACTTGATGATGAGCCTTCTTTCAGCGATCTCTATGAAAAAGGAATTTCAACCTCATCGCTTTCGAAAATCTTCTCATTGGCAGGATTAAGACTCGGCTGGATCAAAGGACCGAAGGAAGTTATTGATGCAGTCAATGTCAGAAGGGACTATTCGATCATTTCGACCGGACCTCTGATTGATTCACTTGCCTGCACTGCCCTGAAAAACAAAGAAAAGATTCTTGAAAGAAGCAGATCAATTATCAACGCCAACAAAGAGATTGTCGAAGAATTCCTGAAGAAACATCAGAAGTTCCATATGGTGATGCCTTCTTCCGGAACCGTCGGATTTCTCGGGTATGATTACGAAATTGATGATACAATGCTTGCGAAGCAGCTTCTGAAGGAAACAGGCGTCTTCTTTGTGCCGGGTTCATGTTTCGGATGTGAAAAGCATCTCAGACTCGGCCTCACATGCAGCGGGAAGACGATGGAAACAGGTCTTGCAAAGCTTGCTGAATTCATTGAAAGCATCTGAGGAACATCTATGAAAAAAATAAGCGCACCGGTATTTACGAATGAACCTGAAAAGGGAAGAATGAAGACTGCTCTTCATGAATACAGAACCGAGGCGCTTTTATTTTCGGATGAAACGGTGAATGAAGATCTCAGTGATCATGAATTCTTTGAATGCATCTTCAGAAATGTGACATTTGAAGAAAGAGCTTCTTCCTGTCTGTTTGCCGACTGCATCTTTGATCACTGCGATTTTTCCAACTGCAGCTTTGAAGAAACAGTCTTCCGCAGATGTGAAATAAAAATGTGCAGAATGACCGGCACCGACTTCAGCTATGCCCGCTTTCAGGACACAGCCATGGAAGGCTGCGAAGCATCCTATGCAAACTTCTCATGCTCAAAATGGAAAATCGCTTCCGTGAAGGACATGTCTTTCCGGGAAGCAGGATTCATGTCATGCACATTTGACGATACAAAAATAGAGAGATGCCGTTTCACGCATGCCGACTTCAACGATACGAAACTGAAGGGACTTGATTTTTCGGATTCCGATATCAGTATGATCACGCTTGATGCGGAAAAGCTGAAAGGTGTCACAATGAACAGCGAGCAGGCACTTGCCTGTGTGAGATTGTTGGGAATCAATATAAAAGAATGAGGCGGGATGGAGACTGCTGAAAATGTCTGCCACTGAGCGAGACAAATGAAGAGAATGGAGGAGATATCGAGTCAGATCTCGAAATGATCCTCCATTTTTTGGGAAACTGAGAAAAAGGCTTTCTCATTTGGCCTTCATTTTCTCATTTTTTGTGTTTTTGAGAATAAGAATTCGCTTTATGTTCACGACGAAAATAGACACACCTGCCTGGAGTGTCATTCCGTGCTGACCGGTATATACTGTATGCGCATAACCATGTTCGTTTTTCAGCTCTGCATTCTTAGCTTCGATCTTATATCGCTCGTTTGCAAGCTGCCGGTAATATTCGCTATCCTGTTTATTCTGATGATCCTGATGTAATTGACTCATCTGCACTGTGACATTGTATGTCTTTGATTTTTGTCCATCCTTGAAGCCGCACTTTTCTCTCAATGGACAGACCTTGCATTTTTCAGTATCGAAGAAATAGGATTCTCTTTGCGGTTTGTCTGGTGACTTAACCCCTGAACGTGCTTTCCTGATTGCCATATGTCCGGCCGGGCATACATACATCTGTGCATCTTTGTTGTATGAGAATTCATCGTCCAGTTCATTCTTACGGTTTCCGGACGTAACAGTTTTACTGAGTTTCGATACCAGATGAACCTCTTCTTCATTTGCAAATTCGATCAGTTCCTTCTCTGAATAGGCACCATCCCCAACAATGTTTTCAACCTTGACACCATTTTCTTCCATCTTTTTTACAAGCCCGGGAAGTTCTTTTCCATCCGGCTTTTCTCCGGATGTAACAGTAGCAGCAGTGATGATTCTTTCGGGGGTCATTGCAATGTGTGTCTTATATCCGAAATATTCTGTATCTGCTGTTTTATGTCCGACTC
>JAUNEN010000133.1 GCA_030525525.1 Erysipelotrichaceae bacterium | reverse complement strand
ATGATTCAGTTTTAAGATCATGCTGAATTCTGCAAAATGGCTATCATAAGGCAATCATGGTACGCTATATTCTGTTATCATTAACAACAAAACAGATTTTCATATGAGCATACGAACGATAAGAAAAGGAACTGCCAGGACAAGCGAGGAAAAGATCAGAACAGCAGTACTGTCTTTGACCCTCATAGAGAGTGCGTTGACCGCAAACCCGCTCAGTATAATAATCAGATATCTCAGGGCAATGATCATTATTACCAGCATGCCTATGCTTATGAAAGATGGTATTCTGGATAAAATCATGAGATTTGAACAGGATTCCGGAAGATGCGGAAGACTGTATATACCTGCGGTTCTTATATATTGAGGCAAAGAGAAAATCAAAGTGATCATCAGGCATATTGCAAGCATATAACGAAGCTTATATCTTTGTATTTCTTTCTCTTTTCCATACGCTCTGATCAGGCTGATCACATTGGTTTCATATTCTTTTGAATGGATTCCCGCAAAAATAAGACACACAGCAAGTATACCTGCTGTCATATTGAGAAGATCCCTGCGTACGCCCTCTTTTCCAAAAAGCTCCTCATACCCGGTGCTGTAGATAAAAACTCCGTCTTCAGAAAGAGCTTCATATTGCGCCGCAGCCTTTTCAAAACCATTCTGTGCCTGAAGCTGCTGTTCAATACTTTGAGCAATGATCTGCGCTGACTCAGAACCGCTTTGAATCAATACGGACAGTCTTTCATTCAGCTCGTCGAACTCCTCACGTTTTTCACGAATGTACTGTTCTTTTTCTTCACTCTTTGGGCCATCAAGTACAAGCGATGCGGAATGATAGGATGCTTCATACTGACTGAAGGAATAAGAATATAAAAATGCCGCTCCGCCTGATGAAACCGCAAGCAGTAAAAGAACCAATATTCCGTTCTGAAAGAGAGAAATCTTGATTCCTTCATTCCGGAAAAGAGAATATGTCAGGACATTATACCGGATAAATCCTGCCAGCGGTCCCGCTTCAGTGATTTCACTGTTTATAAACACCAGCCTGCCAAAATACAGTAACAGCACAGACAGAGCCATGCAAAGCGCAGCTGCGCATATCCATCGCGGTATAGGATGGCCGAAAATGTTCATGCATATATATCCGTTTGTCAGTGCATAAAGGTCCAGCAGTTCTTTCATACTGAGCAGTCTTGCTGAAAGAGAAGATGACAGACCGGCAGCGAATGAGACTGCGGCAGCTGACAACGCCACAAGCACTGTCATGACAGTCGTTTTAAACAGTATACTGAGCAGAATCATGAAAGAAGATATCGCAAGCAGGACAATGATCTTCCATATGAACCACAGAAAAAGATACTGTCCAACATGTAACGAATACGGAAATGCCTGCATTCCATAGACTGACTGCACTGATGCTTTCATATTGCCGGTGCCGACATAAAGAACTGAAATGATATAATCCGAACCATAAATCAATACCGCGGACAGAATCACAGCAAACAATACTGCAAATACTTTATTCCTGTAGAGATCATTCTTCCCTTTCTTCAATGTATTCAGAAGAATACGCATTCCCTTGCGGTCATCTTCCCCCATGATCATCATGGCAAAGGAAACAGACAGCATCACCGCAAACAGATCTGAAATCTTCCATTTGTTAAAAAGCTCTGCAGTTCCGTGGAATGTATCATCTGTTTCCGTTCCCTTCAATTTTGTATACACTGCTGCAGCTTTCCGCATATTCCTGTTTTCGAAAGAGTCTTCATCCCCGAAAATACCCGAATCCAGGCGGAGCATCGTTTCGTCAATCAGAGAATTCAGATAATTCGGATACGCCGCGATTGTATTCTTTCTTTCCAGCACTTCGCTCAGCAGATGATAATCAGAATAAAGATTTCCGGTGATATAGCTTTCTTCGTCTGCTTTCATTGAATCACCGGAAAGAATCAGTTCATTCATTCTTTCCTGATATATTTCAGCCAGTGCCTGCGGATTGTCAAATCTGTAAGTTTCTGAAATATCTGAAATGGAGTATTCTGCCCCGGAAAGACACTCTCTGCGGAACAGATACCCATTAAAAAAAACACAGAAAACAAGCAGCAGGACCAGAATACGATTGTGCGAAATCTTCCGGAGTTCAGCAATCATATCTGTGCCTCACCGAAGTAATACATGTAAACATCTGATAAAACAGGACGGACCTGTTCACAATACTCAAGCGGTCTGCCATCGCTGATTACTCTTACCGAAACACCTTGACTGTTTTTTGCGATTGCACAGACAGTATATATTTTATACAGCCTTTCCAGTTCTTCTTCCTTTGAATAAACTGTCCAGACTTTCCCTTTCAGACTTTCGGTCAGCTTCTGAACTGTATCTTTGCGCAGAACCTTTCCTTCTTTCAGAAGGATGATTTCACCTGCTATAAATTCCACATCCGATGTCACATGCGTCGATATCAGTACTAAGCTGTTCAGTGCTTTCTCGGAAATCATATTACTGACAATGATGCGCTGCTTCGGGTCCATGCCAGCGGTCGGTTCATCCAGAATCAGGATCTTCGGATCATTGAGCATTGCCTGTATTAACATGAGCCGCTGCTTCATTCCGCCCGACCATGTGCGTATTTTCCGGTTCCTTACATCATAAAGGTCAAGTCGTTTCAGATATGTTTCGATCTGTTCTTCTGCATTGCGCTTGCCCATGTCTTTCATGGATGCAATGTACCTTAAAAAATCAATTCCCGTAAAATCAGAATATAATGCGGCGCTCTGAGGCATATAGCCAATTGAAGAACGGATTTCTTTACTTGCTTCACTTATCTCTCTGCCGTCAAAAAGGATTCGTCCTTCACTTGGTTTCAGGTTGCCGGTGATCAGATTCATCATCGTGGATTTTCCTGCTCCATTTGGGCCAAGCAGTCCATAAATACCTTCTTCCAGCTTCAAAGAGATTCCGTTCAGCGCGGTCTTTTCTCCGTATCTTTTAGTAATGTTTTCAAATCTGAGCATCATAGTCACGACCTCGTGCTGATTAGTTTCCGGCAGGAAATGCCCGATCATATCTGCCATCATAGAAATCCTGTTTCTTAATCAGACATTCACCATGATCCGTATAACCAAAAAACAAATCCTTACTCTCCCGGTCAATACCGAAAGTCATATAATTATCCGGATTCTCCAGCTGTCTTTCATTTGATCCATCCAGATCAGCACACCAGAGTTCCAGATGATCGTTTCTGACAAGCCAGAATACTTTGGCATCGTAAATGAAGTAGTTGATGATACCGCTGTGCTCAAGGATTTCCGTATATTCACCTGTAGTTATGTCATAACGGCGAACAGCATCACCGAATGGCAGAACAAAGTACTGACCAAAACTGATTGATGGTTCCGATGGGGCAATCATATCTGAATCATCATTTCCGGCAATTACAGTCTGAGATAAAGATTCCGTATCAAAAATGACTAATTCAATACAGATTTCAAGAGAAGAAAGGTAATTCTGATAATCTTCCTGCGTCCCTTCCCACTCATCAAAAGGAATGACTTCTGCAGAATAGCTATGCATCAGCAGTATTCTGTTCTCATAACCGCCAAGATAGTTCCAGCTCTCGTATGCGTCTGCGGAACAGCTGAGTATTTCTTCTTCTTTGCCTGTATTCAAATCAATCTTCAGTATTGAATCCTTTCCAAACTGCCGGTAATTGCTGTCAAAGGTATTCTCCATATAGTAAACATATGCATTTCCTCCCGTACACCCAGCCAGTGAGAGGGTATGAGAGGACTCCTGAGAGGCTTTGTATTCCAGATATGTTTTCCTTTCTCCGGTCTTCTGATCAAGTGATCTGAATGATACTGAGCCACGATCATAAACAGTAAAATACCAGACACCACGATAAAGAATGCATTCCTGAAGTCCGGAAGAAAGAAAAGCATTGCAGGTCTCATCACTGTGTGTACATCCGGTCTGTGCACACAGAACAGCTTTTCTCAGATTATTATTATCTGTATTTACAATGGAAACTTTACTATCCACAAAATAGATATCATCAGAAGAATAATATGCGACAAAATCACCACGCACAGCTGCATGTGTGGCAAAGCGGTTTTCATTCACATCAGTCCCCACGGCTTGATCTGAATGATCAGAAGTCTGATCAGGTAAAGATGATGCTTCTGAACAGCCACTAAAAATAAAACAGCAAATCAGAAAAAACGGTAACAGTTTATATCTGAACATCATTGTCCTCCATCGCAAACATATTCACAAAGAAAAAGAACACTTCATACGATATTTTGTATACAGCTCAGGGAATTAGTGAAGTTGCCACCGTCCAATTGCCAGGCAATATGGATGGGCCTTATTGCCGGTTTAATAAACGCCATAAATAGAGATACGTGCATGGTAATTTGACTTTATTGCAGTACCAGTAAGACACTCTTACTTTTTCTCATAAGAGTGTCTTACCATTGCGAATTTACACTTATGCGCTATTACCTTAATACGGTTCCATGCATTTGATACATGGGACCAAGAGTGCAGTATACATGCACAAGGAACGAATATCTGTATTTTTCGCTGTCTTTCATTCTCTTCGACTCACCAAAGAGAAAGAAGATCATTCAGCTTGTTATCAGTAAAACACGATTGTTTGAAATGCTGTAATTCCAATATGCAACCATGAAATGATTATTCAGTTTATGCGGACAGATAGTAATTGGCTGTTGAGTCTCCATACAGATACACGTAAGCATGCATATAATTATATGAAATGACCTAGGAATCTCCGTAGCTGCAATGAACTGTATATGAGTAAGATGTACCGCTTCTCGCCCCAATGTTACGCAATCCACCTGTCACAGTATCGTAGCCATGATTATAAGTATTAAACTGAACCGTAATCGTGTCATGTTTTCTTCCAACATACGCTTCTGTACTGATCACAGTGCGTACACCTTTTCCATCCATTTGAAAATACGTATCGTACAAATACTCTTTTCCATTTAAAGTCACGGAACCGTTATGATACCCGGAGCGAGTTTATTCAACCTCTCCTGCTTTGACGTCCGCTATAGATGTGCACCAAAAGGTTATCGCCAATAATATCTACTGAGGATTCTAAAGGGTTTTTTCATTATCGTTTTCTCTCTTTCTGAATTAATGTGTTATATGTTTGATCAACCAGGGTGATTATTGTCAACTGTTAAATATGGCAAAAGGACTGCTGCCGATCGGCACATAAACAAACAATGAATAGTAAGTGCCAGCTGTACTTATTCCTTTGAATCCGCCATATGCCGGATTCCCTGATGTTGCATTTGGAGAACTGATACTAAAAGATATTAGTGATACACCAGAATAGTTCAGGGTTGAAATTGATGTCAGGTGTCCGTCATATACTGAACCTGCCATATTGGCGCGGAATGATACTGATACTACTCCATTCGAGCCATATACAAGTGCATTATTCCATGTATACCAGTTACCACCGCTGTTATATGTGCCTCCCGAAATGTATTGAGTTATTCCCGCAGTGATTGATACCACTTTGCGTGAACCATCCGGATACTCATAGACTTCTTTATACAATCCATTGTCGCTGATTATCTCAATCGGCTGTTTTAAGTGCAATTTTTAATTTGCTATTATTACCAAAA
>JAUNEN010000007.1 GCA_030525525.1 Erysipelotrichaceae bacterium | reverse complement strand
ATAAGGGCTGTTTAACTTCCGATTTTCATCGGAGGTTTTTTAACAGCCCCTTTTTTTCGCCCCTTTTTCCTTCAGCATGACCGTCGCTTTTGTCCATATGATCTGAAAGTAAACATTTCCGAATATGCATGACAATAGTTGCCATTTCGGAATGAATGCACTGTTTATTTTATCGGCAAAATGTTTTATCATTTCTATATAGTGAAAAAGAAGGAGTAGATCATTATGAATATTTCACCTCTTCAGAAAGAAAGACTTCAGTATCAGCCTAAACTTCCCGGAATGCTGAGACACGGTATCGATGCAATCTGCGTCAAAGAAGGCGAAGAGACACAGAGTGTTGCGGATCAGGAAAAGATCAAGGAATTATTCCCGAACACTTACGGAAAGAAAGAAATCACATTCGAAAAGGGCCAGAACACTTCTGCTGCCAAGAAGCAGGTTGTCGGTGTTATCCTTTCCGGCGGACAGGCTCCGGGCGGACACAACGTTGTTACAGGTCTTTATGATGCTTTAAAGGCAACAAATCCTGAGAATGTTCTTTACGGATTCAAGAACGGTCCGAGCGGACTTCTGGATGACGATTATCTCGTATTCGATGATGAATACATCGATCAGTTCAGAAACACAGGCGGATTCGATATCATCGGTTCCGGCAGAACAAAGCTCGAAACAGAAGAACAGTTCGCAGTTGCTGCTGAAGTCTGCAAGAAGCACGGCATTACAGCAATCGTTATTATCGGCGGCGACGACTCAAATACAAACGCAGCAGTTCTTGCTGAATATTTCGCTGCTCATGAGACAGGCGTTCAGGTCATCGGCTGCCCGAAGACAATCGACGGCGACCTCAAGAATGAAGACATTGAATGCTCATTCGGTTTCGATACAGCAACAAAGACATACAGCGAAGTCATCGGAAACATCGAAAGAGATGCCAACTCCGCCAAGAAGTACTGGCACTTCGTCAAGGTTATGGGCCGTTCCGCTTCCCACGTCGCTCTTGAGTGCGCTCTGGAAACACAGCCGAACGTCTGCCTGATTTCTGAAGAAGTCGAAGCAAAGAAGATGTCCCTCAGCCAGATCGCTGACTACATCGCTGATTCCGTCAACAAGAGAGCTGACAACGGAATGAACTTCGGTGTTGCAATCATCCCTGAAGGCGTTGTTGAATTCGTTCCGGAATTCAAGGCTCTGATCCAGGAAATCAATGAACTCCTCGCCGGCGCAAAGGCTGATGAATTCAACGCTCTGCCGACATGGAAAGACAAGTATGCTTTCATTGAAAACGGTCTGACAGCTGAATCCTTCGCAGTATTCGCAATTCTGCCTGAAACAATTCAGCAGCAGCTCTTCTTAGAGAGAGATCCTCACGGAAACGTTCAGGTTTCCCTGATTGAATCCGAAAAGCTCTTCTCCGCTCTTGTCAAGGCTAAGCTGGATGAAAGAAAGGCTGCCGGAACATATAAGGGCAAGTTCAGCGCACTGCACCACTTCTTCGGATATGAAGGAAGATGCGCATTCCCGTCCAACTTCGACGCTGACTACTGCTACTCACTCGGCTACAATGCATTCATGCTGATCCAGTACGGCTACAACGGATATCTGTCCAAGATCTCCAACCTCTCCAAGCCGGCTGACGAATGGGTTGCAGGCGGTATGCCCATCACAAAGATGATGAACATGGAAAGAAGACACGGCGAAGACAAGCCTGTTATCAGAAAGGCTCTCGTCGAACTCGACGGCAAGCCGTTCAAGTACTTCGAAGCTCACAGAGATGCATGGGCAGTTGAAACTGCTTATACATATCCGGGCGCTATTCAGTACTATGGACCGTCAAGTGTCTGCGATCTGACAACAAGAACACTCGCTCTTGAAAAAGGCGAATAATCTTACATAAAAATATTTTCAGATAAAGGAGATTTCCGGATGCGGAGATCTCCTTTTTGATGGTTGTTTCAATTTTTTACTGATGAAAATCTACACTGATTATGTCATAATATAAGTGAGCATCGGCGCTCAGTCGTTTTTGAGCGTCCGGAGGGGATTATGTCAGAGAAAAAGAATTTCTATTATATATGCGGACTGCTTGCAGTCGGTATTGCTTTGGGAGCGGCTGCCGGAATCATGGGCAAGCCTGCTGAGGGAAGCAGACCGTCTGCCGACACACAGCCGGCAACAGCTGAGCCGGATACAGGAAAAGAAGAAGGCGGTCAGGACAGCGGCAAGGAAACAGCTGCTGCAAAGGTTGCTGAAAAGGGTACAGGCATCACTGTTACCAAAGCTGATGACTGGGCGGCACAGTTCCCGAACCAGTATGAGACATATATGATGAACAACGATAACAGCGAGGTTGTCGAATATACGGAAGAGCATCCTTATATTCAGAGAATCTACGCCGGTTACGGTTTCGCAAAATCATACGGCTCAGCAAGAGGACATACCTATGTCATTACCGATCTGACTTCAACCGGCAGACCGCATAAGCTTGCCAACTGCTTTACATGCAAAACATCCAACTTCACAGCCAAAGCGCTGAATGACGGTGATTCCGCATATGCAATGGCATTTGAAGATTTTGCCGATCAGGTGACTGATCCGTTCGGATGCTTCCACTGCCATTCCAATGAACCGGGCACAATGTATGTCACACATACATATCTCTCCGATGCACTCGGCGATGATCTGACAAAGGTCGAAGCAGCGACACTTTCCTGCGGACAGTGCCATTCCGAATACTATTTCGATCCTGCCACAAAGGCGACAACATTCAGCTATACATCTCTTGCCGGAATGAATCCGGATGATATGCTTGCCTATGAAAACGCAATTGTGGATGGTGAAGGCAATATGTTCGCTGACTGGGTGGATGAAGAAAACGGCATCCGCAAGCTGAAGGTTCAGCATCCTGAATTCGAAACATTCCTCGGTGAAACTTCCCCGCACGGCTCTGCGAATGCAATGCTGAAGCTGACATGCGCTGACTGCCACATGGGTGAAACAAAAGCCGATGACGGAACTGTCTTCACAAATCACAACTGGACAAGTCCTCTGGACAACCAGGCACTTCTTGATTCCAACTGTTCACAGTGCCACAAGGATCTCAAGGCTGAAGTCGAAAAGATCCAGGGCGAGTACTGGGAGAAGGTTGACGCTGATGCTGAGCAGCTCAAGGCTCTCAATGATCAGCTGACTGCCGCAATCAATGCCGGTACAATCGCAGATGACAAACTGGAAGACTGCCGCATGGCACTCAGAAGTGCACAGTGGTACTGGGACTTCGTATTTGTCGAAAACAGCAACGGTGTGCATAACCCGAAGCTGACAGCTCACTGCCTCGAACAGGCTGAAACATTCATGACGCAGGCTGCTGATCTGCTGAAGTGAAAAATCCTTACGGTACCATATGAAATACCGTCTTTCAGAAAAGACGGTATTTTTTTGAAAGAGAGGATATATGAAAAAAGTATTCCAGTTTCTGCGCTCAATGAAATTCGGGCTGATTCTTCTCGGACTGATCATCGTGATTTCCCTGATCGGCAGTCTGATTCCCCAGTCGCAGCACCCGATGACATATGTGAATCAATATCCAAATCTGTACAGAATTATTCTGGCATGCGGATTTGATCATATCTTTACGACATGGTATTTCCTTCTGATCACTGCGATGCTGTGCATCAATCTGACATTGTGCTCGGTCATCCGCTTCAGATCAGTTTACAATCACCGTTTTGAAATCGACCGGGCGGTGAATGTGCCTTCTGCTGTTGTGTTAAGCAAGGAACAGACGGAAGTCGTTAAGCGAGTTCTTGAAAAAGATCATTGCACAAAGCACGAAACAGAAGGAAAGGGAACTGTCTATACGAAAAACAGCTTCGGGCGGTTCGGGACATTCATCACGCATCTTGGGATTCTGCTGACTGTGATCTTCTGGGCGGCAGCCATGTACCTGCCGAAAATCCTGGATGAAACATGCTACCCGGGCGAGGCGATTGTTCTGGAAGACGGTACGAAGATCGCTGTGGAATCCTTCTCGATTGAAAGCGAAGGAAAGCTTGATTTCAAAAGCATTGTGAATATTACACTTCCTGACGGCAGAGAGAGCGGTCTTAAAGAATCAAGTGTCAACCATCCGGTGTCGATGGGGAAATACAAAGTCTATCAGCAGACTTACGGAACCATCGGCAGGGTCACTGTGACTTCTGACAACGGAAAGGAAGATTCCTTCTATCTTGAAACAAATGATTTCCTTTCGGCAGACGGCAAAAATGGTATCCTTTATGATAATCTGTATCCTGACTTCACCGAAGAAAACGGTCAGATGCAGGTCATCAGCAGCACAACAGGTTCCTACAAAAATCCTGTCTATGTCTATACGATTGTCAAAGACGGTCAGCAGACGGAAGTGATGCTGGCATTCCCGGGTGATGTTCAGGAAATCGGTGCGTTTAAAATTCACTTCGACGATCCGGTTGAATATCCCGGCTTACGCATCAAGCAGTCACCCGTATTCATCAACTACTGCCTGCTGATCTCATTTCTGATTATGACGGCAGGACTCTATATCACATTCTTTGTTCAGCCGGTTCTGATCACGGTCAATGAGGACGGATATACATTGATCGGTTCCCGTCAGGAACGCATGAACATTCTGCTGAAAGATGCGCTGAAGGAAGCGGAGGGAAAGAAAAATGCTTGATTTTATTTTCTTCTCGGGACTTGTCCTGTACTTCATCTCTATGGTCGGCATGTTTGTCGGTATGGTTTTCAAATCAGATAAACTGAACCGGATCTCATGGTATGTATTCCTTGCCGGTGCTGCAGTTGAAACAGTCTACCTGACAGCGCGCGGAGTGAGAGCAGGCAGACTGCCGATGTCCAATCAGTTTGAATTCGCTGCTTCCTTCTCATGGGGAATTGCGGTCATTCTGATCTTTATGCACTATAAACTGAAGATCGAATGGATTGATTCGTTCGGTGCTGCGATGGCATTCCTGATTCTTTCCTATGCAGCACTCCAGCCTCGTGAAATCACTGAACTGATGCCTGCGCTGCGCTCTGCATGGTTTGGCTTCCATATCGGTTCTGCCGCTTTCTCCTATGCGGCATTCCTGTTAGCGGGAGCGGCCGGAATCAGATATATTATGACCCACCGGAAGAATCCGGAAGATGAGCGTCTTGAGAAAATGGATTATATGATCTACCGCCTGATTGCGGTGGGATTGCTGCTGTTAACGATTACGATTCTTTCCGGCGCCATCTGGGCAGAAGAAGCGTGGAGTTCTTTCTGGACATGGGATCCCAAGGAAGTCTGGGCACTCATCACATGGATTCTCTATGCAATCTATCTTCATCTGCGTCTGGGAAGAAAGAAGAGGGGAACATTCATGGCATGGTATGCGATCATTTCGGTACCGGTTGTCCTCTTTACATTCATCGGCGTCAACACACTGCTGCCGGGACTGCATTCATATGGATTTATGATTCTTTCCTCTTTTATGTAAGGTTGAATACTCTTCACTTTTATGAGCCGGTTCTGCCGGCTTTTAATTATGAAAATTAATGAAAAAGTTTCTGTAACAAACAATAGATTATTGAAATTAATTGCAAATTCAGTTGTATTTGCTTTCAGATGATCATATAATTATGCATGTTATCCATAAAGACTTTATTGATTTAAAGCGTTACAAAGCAAGGGGATGTATTGATATGACGAAATATCTGATTAAGAGAATCCTGCTGGCATTGCTCAGTATATTGCTGATCTGCATGATTACGTTCTTCCTGATGAATGCAGTTCCCGGCGGACCGTTCTCTTCCGAAAAAGCAGTCAGTGCTTCGGTTATGGCTGCTCTGGAGAGAAGATTCAATCTGGATAAGCCGTTATGGCAGCAGTTCATCATCTATATGGGCAATATCATGAAGGGTGACTTCGGTATTTCCATGAAGACAGGAAGAGAAATTGCGGAAACACTGCAGTCTTCTTTCTCGATTTCGGCAAAGCTCGGCGGAAGTGCATTGATTGTTGCATTGATCGCAGGTATTGTCTTCGGCTGCATTGCGGCTCTTTACCGCAACCGTGTGCCGGACAGAATCATTGTCTTTATGACAACACTGTTTACAGCCATGCCTTCGTTCGTACTTGCGACATTATTGCTGCTGGTATTCTGCATTCAGCTGAAATGGTTCCCGGTATGGGACGCATCCAACAAGAGCTATCTTCTGCCGGTGATTGCGCTTGCCGCATATCCGACTGCTTATATTACGCGTCTTACCAAAACGGCGATGCTTGACGCATTGAGCCAGGATTATATCAGAACTGCCCGCGCCAAGGGTGTTCCGATGAAGTGGGTCATCTTCAAGCATGCACTCAGAAATGCATTGATTCCGGTCATCACTTATCTCGGTCCGGAGCTTGCATACATTCTGACCGGTTCGCTCGTTATTGAAAATATCTTCACGATCGGGGGACTGGGTCAGCAGTTTGTAATGTCCATCAACAACCGTGATTATTCCATGATTATGGGGACAACGATCTTCCTGGCAATCATCATGGTTTTCTGCAATCTGCTCAGCGATATTCTCTACAAAGTCGTTGATCCGCGGATCAAGCTGGAGTCATAAAAGGAGGTTAAGATGTCAGAAACAAATATGAACAAAAAGAATCTCCTCTCCCTGCAGATTGATCCGGAAATGTTTGCCCAGGCAAGTGAAGATGAAAAGCGTCAGGCCGATGTCATGAGTGAATCGACATCCTTCTTCAAGGACGGCATGCGCAAGCTGATGAAGAATCCGCTGGCGGTGGGATCGATCATTGCTCTGGTATTGATTATTCTTGTGATCATCATTGCACCGAAAATCGTTCCTTACGGCTATGAAGAAATCATCAAGGTCGGCGGTTCCAAAGACAAGACAATCACAAACCTGGCACCGTTTGCATGGAGTGAAAAGGAAGCGGCACTCATTGCTTCTGGTACAAAGCTCTTCCCTCATATCATGGGTACTGATTCTCTTGGACGTGATTATTTCATCAGAGTCATCTATGGCACACGGGTATCCCTGACAGTCGGATTGTTTGCGAGTATTCTCGTCCTCATCATCGGCGTTCTCTACGGTTCCATTTCCGGCTACAGAGGCGGACGCACCGATATGATCATGATGAGAATCGTCGACATTATCTATTCACTTCCGGATGTACTGATCATCATTCTGCTTTCGGTTGTTCTGAATCAGACACTGAACAAATCGAATCCGGTGGTCAAGCTTCTCGGTACAAATATGGTTGCGATCTTTATCGTATTCGGCCTGCTCTATTGGGTCGGTATGGCCAGACTGGTCAGAGGCGAAGTGCTCAAGATCAAAAACAATGAATACTTCCTGGCTGCCAAGGCAACCGGTGCATCCAGCTGGCATATTATCAGAACACACGTCATTCCGAACTGCATCAGTGTGATCATCATCACAACTGCACTGCAGATTCCTTCATCGATCTTCACGGAATCATTCCTCTCATTCATGGGAATGGGCGTGCAGGCACCGATGCCTTCTCTCGGTTCTCTTGCCAACAACGCAAGAGCAGGTCTGCAGAGCTATCCCTGGCAGCTGGTATTCCCGGCAATGATGATCGTCATCATCGTCCTGGCATTCAATCTGCTCGGCGACGGTTTGCGTGACGCATTCGATCCGAAACTCAGGAGGTAATGATGGCAGTACTTGAACAGATTTTAAAAAACGGTGAGCAGCCTCTTCTCAAGGTGATCGATCTGCATACAAGCTTTACGACTGACAACGGCGAAGTGCAGGCAGTCAACGGACTTTCCTTCAATTTAAATCCCGGTACAACTCTCGGTATCGTCGGTGAATCCGGTTCCGGCAAATCAGTCACAGCTTATTCGATCATGAGAATTCTTGAAGCCAACGGTCATGTGACGGCCGGCAAGATTCTCTTTGAAGGGGAAGATATCTCAACCTACAGCGAGAAGCAGATGGCTGAATTCCGCGGAAACAAGATTTCGATCATTTTCCAGGATCCGATGACATCTCTCAATCCCGTCTATACGGTCGGCAACCAGATTATGGAAGCGATCACGCTTCACCAGCAGATCAGCAAGGAAGAAGCGAAAGCCGAAGCAATTGAAATGCTGAAGCAGGTCGGTATCAATGATGCTGAAAGACGTTTCAGACAGTATCCGCATGAACTCTCAGGCGGTATGAGACAGCGTGTCATGATCGCCATGGCGCTTGTGTCAAAACCTTCCATCCTGATTGCGGATGAACCGACCACAGCACTTGATGTGACCATCCAGGCGCAGATTCTTGAATTGATGCAGTCACTGCAGAAGAAATATCATATGGCGATTATCATCGTTACGCATGATCTCGGAGTCATTGCCCAGATGGCGGATGAAATTGTCGTCATGTATGGCGGAAGGATCTGTGAAAGAGGAACCGCTGACGATATCTTCTACAATCCCTGCCATGAATATACAAAAGGACTTCTCAAATCAATTCCGAATGTTGACAACATGAAGGAAAAGCTTGTTCCGATTGAAGGAAGCCCGATCAACCTTCTGAATCTTCCGAAGGGCTGCGCATTCTGCGCAAGATGTGCAAAGGCGATGAAGATCTGCCTTGAGCAGGTACCGCCGGAGCTCAGAATGCCGGACGGACATCTGGCTTCATGCTGGATGAATGTGAAGAACGGAAACTATGTCACGGAAGAGGAGGTAAACGCATGAGCACCGAAAACAAAAGTGAATACCTCGTTGAAGTGAAACATCTCAAGCAGTATTTTCCGGTCAGAACGGGATTTATGAAAACCATCCCGCTGAAAGCTGTCGATGATGTCAGCTTTGCAATCAAGCCGGGTGAAACACTCGGACTTGTCGGCGAATCCGGATGCGGCAAGACAACCGTCGGCCGTACGCTGATGCATTTATACAAGCCGACAGCCGGAGAGATTTATTTCGAAGGCAGACAGGTGACTGATAAAAACATCGGCGAGTTCAGAAGAGACATGCAGATGGTATTCCAGGATCCGTATTCATCACTTGATCCGAGAATGACGGTTGAGGATATCATCGGTGAGCCGCTGGACGTTCATAAGCTCTACTCTTCAAAAGAAGAAAGACGTGAAAAGGTCATGGAGTTAATGAATCTTGTCGGTCTGAATGCTGAGCACGCGACAAGATATGTCCATGAGTTCTCGGGCGGTCAGAGACAGAGAATCGGCATTGCCAGAGCGCTTGCGGTCAATCCGAAATTCATCGTCTGCGATGAGCCGGTTTCGGCTCTGGACGTATCGATCCAGGCGCAGGTGATCAACATGTTTGAAGAACTCCAGGAGAAGCTGGGCGTGGCATATCTGTTCATTGCCCACGACCTGCTGGTTGTTCATCATATTTCCGACCGGATTGCGGTGATGTATCTCGGCCGTATGGTCGAAATGGCGGATGCGGATGAACTGAATGAAAATCCGATCCATCCGTATACACTCTCTCTGCTTTCGGCAGTACCGGTACCTGATCCGAAAACTGCCAGAGCTTCGCAGAGAATTATTCTTGAGGGCGATGTACCAAGCCCGCTGAACATGCCTTCAGGCTGTGCATTCCGCACCCGCTGCCGCTATGCGACAGACAAGTGTGCAAAAGAATGCCCGGCTTTGACGGACAGAGGCAACGGCCATATGGTTGCCTGCTGGAACAGATAAAGGTTTCAAGCTCATAAGGAGGGAAAAAATGAGTATGAAAAAGTATGCGGCTTCTATCCTCGCTGCTGCTATGCTGGTCGGCTGTACACAGTCCACACCTGCAGCAAGTGATGACGAAGGCCAGAGCGCAGAAGCGTTCGAATCGACACTCTACCCTACACCCGAAGGTGTAACCTACACTGCATCCGCTACAAATGCAGCCGCTCCTGACTGGTCAAAGTATGATGAGCTCGTTGATGAGATCAGAACAACTCTTGACATGGATGAGCGTGTAAAGCTTCTCCATCAGGCTGAAGACATCCTGATGGGAACAGCAGCTGTCATTCCTCTGTATTACTACAACGATACTTTCATGCAGAAGACTGATGTCGACGGCATTTATTCCAACGTATTCGGCAACAAGTTCTTCATGTTTGCAACTTCTCCCCGTTCCGTTCTGAAAGTCAACCTGGCTTCCGAACCGGACAAGATTGACCCGGCTCTGAACACATCCGTTGACGGCGCATGCCTTGACGTCAACCTGTTCTCCGGTCTCTACACATATGACAAAGACGGCAACCTGGCACCGGATTCACTGGATCATGATCATCCGTATGATGTTTCTGAAGACGGTCTGAAATACACATTCTATCTGCAGAAGGATCTGAAGTGGTCTGACGGCGATCCGCTGACAATGAATGACTTCGCCTATGCATGGAACCGTGCAGTCAACCCGGATACAGCAGCTGACTATGAATACATGTACGCTCCGATCGCCGGCTATGAAGACGGTGAACTGAAGATCGAAGTTGTTGATGATTACACAATGACAGTTGAGCTGAGCGCTCCGACAGCTTACTTCCTCGACCTCATGGCTTTCCCGGCATTCTTCCCGGTCAAGCAGAGTGAAGTTGAAGGCGCTGAAGGCTATGCAGAAAACCCCGGTGCATGGGCAACAGAAGCAGGATTTGTTTCCAACGGTGCTTATACACTGGAATCCTGGAAGCACAATGAATCCATGGTCTTCAAGAAGAACCCGAACTACTACAGAGCTGACGAAGTTACAATCGAAGAGATCAACTTCATGCTCTCTGCTGATGACACAGCAATCTTCGCTGCATTCCAGGCAGGCGACCTCGACTTCGCTGACTCCGTTCCGACAAATGAAATCGCTTCTGTCAAGGACAAGCCTGAATTCCATGTCATCGACAACCTCGGTACATACTATGCTTGCTTCAACGTCAACAGCCCGGTATTCGAAGGCAAGACAGTTGATCAGGCAATCGCTATGAGAAAAGCATTCTCACTGCTGATCGACCGTCAGTACATCGTTGACACAGTCGGTCAGACAGGCCAGATTCCGGCTGACTCCTATCTGCCTGCAGGTATGGCTGACGGCAACGGCGGCGTCTTCAAGACAGCTTCCGGCTGGAACTATCCGAACGGTGCAGAAGGCTACTATGATGTCGAAGTCAGTGAAGCAGCTGTTGAAGAAGCACGCAAGCTTCTTGAATTTGCCGGCTATACATTCGATGACAGCGGCAAGCTCTCTGCTGATACACCGATCAACATCACATATCTGACAAACGAGTCCTCAGGCCACGTGGCAGCTGCTGAATCCATGCAGCAGGACTTCTCCGAAATCGGCATCAACATGGAAATCAAGACAGAAGACTGGAACGTCTTCCTGACAGACCGTAAGAACGGCAACTATGACTTCGCACGTGAAGGCTGGCTGGCTGACTTCAACGATCCGATCAACATGATTGAAATGTTTGCTTCCTATTCCGGAAACAACGATCCGCAGTTCGGCAAATAAGAACTGATTCAAAGCCCTGAACAGAATATGGCCCTTCAGGGCTTTTTATTATATCCGGCACTATGTGAATTCGCTGTCATTCAAACATGAATCGTACTATAATAGCGGGCGTGAGGTATTTATGAAGGAATGGAAAGCTTATACAGACAGTATTGAAGAAACTCATGCGCTCGGAAAAAAGATCGGTGAGAACGTGTCTGAGAATATGGTTATCCTGCTGAGCGGAGATCTTGGCGCAGGCAAGACAACCCTGACCCAGGGAATTGCGAAAGGGCTCGGCATCAGAAGAAATGTCACAAGTCCGACATTCACAATCCTCAAAGTCTACAGAGGCAGAATGCCGCTGTATCATATCGATGCCTACAGACTTGAAGGCGTGACGCAGGATCTCGGCTTTGATGAACTGCTTGAGGATGAAGGACTGACTGTCATTGAATGGTCGCAGTTTATTCCCGGAATCATTCCGGATGAATATCTGTCTGTTGCCATCCACCTGATGGATGAAGACAGACGTGAACTGGTATTTGAAGCACACGGCGCCGATTATGAAGCGCTTCTGGAGGAAATCGCATGATCACATTATGTATGGATACAAGCCACGTATATCTGGTTCTTGCACTGATCAAAGACGATCAGCTGATTGCAAAGTACAGTGCAGAGTGCTGGAAGAAACAGTCGGAAGAGATCTTTGTCAGACTGATCGAAATGTGTGAGAAGGTGAATGTCACTCCGGAAATGATCGATCAGATCTGCATTTCAAAGGGACCGGGCAGCTATACCGGTGTCAGAATTGCAATGACGGTTGCCAAGGTGTTCTGTGCCATGAAGAATGTTCCTCTTTATACAATCGGCACTCTGCAGCTTTATGCAGGAAACCGCAGCTGCCGTGTGATCATGGACGCCCGTTCAAAAAGGGCATATACAAATGTCTTTGAAAACGGAAATCCGCTTGCCGAAGACTGCGTGCTTGAGTGCGATGAGATTAAGGAGCTTGTCAAAGATGAAGATGTGATCGGGGACGGACATCTGATCGGAAAGGATGATGTCTGGCCTGATATCGCTGAGAATTTCTTAATCACAAAAAACCGCTGGGAGAAGGCAGAGAATGTTCATCTGGTTGTACCGGAATATCTGAAACCTTCGGAAGCCTACATGCTGAAGAAATGATCAGGGAAATGAGAAAAGAGGATCTTGCGCGGATCGAAGAACTTGAAAAAGAGCTGTTTACCGATGATCCATGGCCGCAGAGCGCATTCCTCTATGAACTGGATGGAAATCCCTACGCCTTCTTATATGTATATGAAGAAGACGGCAAAATATGCGGCTATTATGATCTCTGGATTACCTTTGAACAGGCACAGCTGGCCAATATCGGCGTAGCCCGTGCATTTCAGGGAAAAGGAATCGGCAGACAGATGCTCGAGGATTGTGTAAACAGGGCAGTTCAGGCAGAATGTGAAAACATCACGCTTGAAGTCCGTGTTTCCAATGAGAGGGCAAAAGATTTATATGAGAAAAACGGTTTTATCAATGCAGCCAAACGCAGAAACTATTATGCAAACGGCGAGGATGCACTGCTCATGATCAAACCGTTGGGAGGTTTATGAAAATGACATTGATATTGGCAATTGAATCAAGCTGCGATGAGACAGCATGCGCGGTCGTAAGAGACGGGAAGGAAATTCTTTCCAATATTGTTTCCAGTCAGATCAATGTGCATACACTCTATGGCGGCGTTGTTCCGGAAGTCGCAAGCCGCATTCATGTTGAAAACATTTCAACCGTCATTACCGAAGCTCTTTCGGAAGCGAAAGTCACAATGGATGAGATTGATGCGGTGGCATATACAAGAGGCCCGGGACTGATCGGTTCCCTGCATGTCGGCGTTCAGGCAGCCAAGACGATTGCCTGGGCATATCATAAGCCGCTCGTGCCGGTGAATCATATGACCGGTCACATCTATGCAAACCGCTTTGTCAGCGAACTGGAATTCCCGTTAATGGCACTTGTCATTTCAGGCGGACATACACAGCTAGTATGGATGCCGGATGAGTGGACATTCAAAGAAATCGGCACAACCGGAGATGATGCAATCGGTGAAGCCTATGACAAAGTCGCAAGAGTGCTCGGACTTGGCTATCCGGGCGGTCCGAAGATCGACAAGATTGCAAAAGAGGGAAAGCCGCATTATTCACTGCCTACCCCCAAAACTGCAAATCCGTATGACTTCTCTTTCTCGGGACTCAAGACAGCAGTTCTGCAGATGATTCAGAGAGAAGAGAAAAAAGGCGAAGAAATCAATATTGCCGATGCGGCATACTGCTTCCAGGAAACAGCATTAACTTCAATGGTGAAAAAGACTATTGCGGCAGTGAAGGAATACAAGCCGAAGATGCTTGTGCTGGCAGGGGGTGTAGCTGCCAATTCCAGACTGCGTATCATGATGGAAGAGGAAATGGCGAAAGTCGAAGAAACAAAGCTGATCATTCCGCCGCTGTACTGCTGCACGGACAACGCAGCCATGATCGGTGCAGCCGGATACGTTGCCTATAAGCATGGTGAATTCGGTGGATTTGATGCTTCGGCAGATCCGGGAATGCTGATGCCGGGCGAAGAAGAGTAAGTCAGAACTCAGCTTGTTAATATTTCGATATTTTCACAAAGTCTGTTTTGGTGTAAGATTGTTAAGGTGACTGATATGACTGAAAGAAAAGTACCCAAAGCAACTTTACAGAGATATCCGGTATATCTCAAAGCACTGCGCAAGCTGAGAAGCGAAGGCGTGATGAGAATCATGTCCCGTGAGCTTGCCGAATATGTATCCATCGAATCCACGACGATCCGCAGGGATTTCAGCTTTCTGGGAAATCTCGGGAAACAGGGTTACGGATACAATGTCGATGATCTGATCGAAATTTTCTCCGAGCAGCTCGGTGTGAACTTCGATGAAAAGATCATTCTTGTCGGAGCGGGAAACCTCGGCAAGGCACTTATGAATTACAACAACTGGAATCATGTGGTCGGCGAAATCGTCTGCGCATTTGACATCGAACCGGAGAAAGTGAAGGGAGCTCCCGTTCCTGTCTATGATCTGGATGAGCTGAAAGACAAAATGCCGGCCGGATGCAGAATCGCAATTCTCTGCATCTCAAAGGATGTCCAGGAAACGGTTGATAAACTGATTGACTGCGGAATCAGAGGATTTGTCAGTTTTGCGATGGAGCACTTCTCGGTTCCCCAGGATGTCTATGTGAAAAGCGTCGATATTGTTTCAAGCATTCAGGAACTCGTATTTGAAACAAACGCAATCAAGAAATAAATAAAGGAGATATGAATTATGCCTACAGAAATGAGCGTCCGTGAACTTTATGCTTTGACGCGGGATGCAACTGAATTCGAAAGAGACCAGACTGATTTCGTACAGCTTCAGGGCTGGATCCGTACAAACCGTGCCGGTAAGAATGTATCGTTCATTGCGATGAATGACGGAACATACTTCCAGAATGTTCAGATTGTCTATTCTGCAGATTCACTCGCGGACTATGACAAGGTCAGCAAATACCTGACCGGTACTGCAATTTCTGTCATCGGAAAATATGTACCGACACCTGATGCAAAGCAGCCTTTTGAAATTCAGGCAACCGAAATCAATCTGGAAGGTGCATGTGATGGTTCCTATCCGATGCAGAAGAAGAGACATTCATTTGAATATCTCCGTGAAGTCGGACATCTGCGTCCGCGCACAAATACATTCTCCGCTGTCTTCAGAGTCAGATCATGCCTGGCTATGGCAATCCATCAGTTCTTCCAGGAACAGGGATTTGTCTATGTCAACACACCGATCATTACCGGCAACGATGCCGAAGGTGCAGGTGAAACATTTACTGTCACAACAAGAGATGATGCAAACTACGAAGAAGACTTCTTCGGCAAGCATGCTTCATTGACTGTTTCGGGACAGCTGCAGGCAGAAGCTTTCGCACTTGCATTCCGTGATGTCTATACATTCGGTCCGACATTCCGTGCCGAGAATTCCAACACAACAACCCATGCGGCTGAATTCTGGATGATCGAACCGGAAATGGCTTTCGCAGATCTTGATTATGATATGGATGTCATCGAAGACATGATCAAATACTGCATCGACTACATTCTTGAAACATGTCCTGAAGAAATGAAATTCTTCAATGAGCGTATTGATACAACACTGCTCGAAAGACTCAACCATGTCAGAAACAGCGAATTCCGCAGAATGCCTTATACCGAAGCAATCGAGCTTCTCAAGCAGGCTGATGTGAAGTTTGAAAACAACAACATTTACTGGGGAATGGACCTCAATACCGAACATGAACGCTATATCACCGAAAAGGTTGTCAAGGGACCGACATTCCTGATCAACTATCCGGCTGAAATCAAAGCGTTCTATATGAGACAGAATGATGACGGCAAGACAGTCGCCGCATGCGACCTGCTTGTGCCGGGCGTCGGCGAACTTGTCGGCGGCAGCCAGAGAGAAGAAAGACTCGAACTTCTCGAAGCGAAGATGGACAAGCTCGGCATGAACAAGGATACTCTTGAATGGTACCTTGATTTACGCAGATACGGCGGATGCCAGCATGCCGGATTCGGACTTGGCTTCGAACGCCTTGTCATGTACATCACAGGTATGGAGAATATCAGAGACGTGATTCCGTTCGCAAGAACACCGCGCAACCTCTTATTCTGAGATTGATCAAACACAGGGAATGGAATTTTCAAAACTCCATTCCCGTTTTTTAAGGAGATTTAACTATGCTTTACCAGATCAGCAAAGCAGCTAAATACTATGGCGCCGAGACGGTTTTTGAAGATTGCAACTTTGAAATCAGAGGGAAGGAAAAGATTGCGATCGTCGGCAGAAACGGATGCGGGAAAACAACCTTTCTGAGATGTCTGTGCGGTGAGGAGAATTTTGACCGCGGCATCATTTCAAAGCAGAACGGAACCACCATCGGCTATCTCGCACAGAAAGCTCTTGAATCAGATGAAAGAACCGTCGAAGAAGAGCTGATGACAATCTATGCGCATGTTTTTGATCTGCAGAAGGAAATGGGCGATCTGGAAAAACAGATGGAGAAACATGCGGATGAAAAGACGCTTGCCCAATACGCAAGGCTCCAGGAAGAATTCGAAGCGGTCAACGGCTACAACTGGGAATCCGAAATGAGGACTGTCTTTACCCGTTTCGGCTTTGATCTTTCGGATCTGAAAAGAAAGATCGGCGAATTCTCGGGAGGACAGAAAACAAGAATTGCTTTTGTGCGTCTTTTGTTAAGCAAGCCGGATGTATTGCTGCTGGACGAACCGACAAACCATCTTGATCTTTCAGCCATTGAGTGGCTGGAAGGATATGTGAAAAACTATCCGCGTGCAGTCGTCGTTGTCAGCCATGACAGAATGTTCCTCGATCATGTTGTGGATTGTGTCTATGATATGGAATTCGGAAAGATGAAGCGCTACACAGGCAGCTATTCTTCTTTCACAATCCAGAAGGAAAACGACCTTGAACGCCTTCAGCAGGCTTATGACAGACAGCAGAAGGATATCCAGCGCTTACAGGCACTCATCGAAAAGTTCAGATATAAAAAGAACAAGGCAGCCTTTGCGCAATCCAAAATCAAATATCTTGAGCGGATGGATAAGATTGAACTGGAAAAAACAGATTCAAAAACATTCCACGCAAAATTCACCCCGGCAGTCAAAGGCGGCGAAAGGGTGCTTGATGTTGAAAAGCTGAAGATCGGCTATGACAGGCCTTTATGTGAAATCAGCATGGAGATGCACCGCGGCAACAGAATCGGCATCATCGGTTCCAACGGCACCGGCAAATCAACCTTCGTCAAAACACTCATGGGTCTGGTGGCGCCGCTCAGCGGGTCATTCCTCTACGGTCATCAGATTGAAGTCGGCTATTTCGATCAGCAGCTCGCTCAGTTTTCCAGCGGCAAGACAGTTCTTGAAGAGCTCTGGGATGAGAATCCCGAACTTGACAGAACTGCTGTCAGAAGCGTGCTCGGTCAGTTCCTGTTTTCGGCAGACGATGTTTTCAAAACAGTCGATGTTCTTTCCGGAGGTGAGAAAGTCAGACTGTCTCTTGCCAAACTGCTGCTGAAGCATTCCAATCTTCTGATTCTGGATGAACCGACAAACCATCTTGATATTCCCGGCAAGGAAGCACTGGAAGAATCACTGAAAGGCTTTACCGGTTCGATTCTGTTTGTTTCGCATGACCGTTATTTCATCAACCAGCTGGCAACCGGACTTGTCATTCTCAATGATGATGAAACTGCTGTTTATTTTGACGGCACCTATGAAGAATATACGGAAAGCCTGAAGACACAGCAGGCAGTCAGTAAAGCAGAAAGCCCGAAACAGCAGACAGCCAAAAATGAAAAGAGACTTTCCCCGGAAGGCAGAAGACGCAGACTTGCCGCTGTCGAAAAAAAGATCACCGAAACAGAGGCAGAGCTTGAAAAGCTCAGAGAACTGAGATTTGATCCCGATTACTATCAGGATTATCAGAAGCTCAATGAGCTTGATGAAAAAATCAGTCAGCTCGAAAGCGAAGATGCAGATCTGATGAATGAGTGGGAACAGCTCAGCGAAGAATTATAGATGAAAACAGCAGCACCTCAACACAGGAGGGCTGCTGTTTTGCTATAATGAATCTGAAAAAACAAACAGGAGAAATCATCATGGCGAATTGTATTGTTGCTCAATCCGGCGGGCCGAGTTCCGTGATCAACGCAACTCTTGCCGGTATTATCAAGGCGAATCAGCTGAACCCGATTTACGGACGTGTCCTTGGCGGAATCAACGGAATTGAAGGCATTCTTCAGGAACGCTTTGTCGACCTGACAAAAATGACAGAATACGAAAATCTTGTACTGAGGCAGACACCTTCGAGTGCACTCGGATCATGCCGCTATAAATTAAAGAGAGACAATCTGGAAGATTTTGAAAAGATCATGAACATCATGGAGAAATATGATGTTGAAACTCTTTTCTATATCGGCGGAAATGACTCGATGGATACGGTCGCTTCTCTTTCCGAATATGCGGCAAAGAATCATATTACAAACAGACGCTTCATCGGCTGTCCGAAAACCATTGACAACGATCTTGAACAGATCGACCACGCACCGGGTTTTGCTTCAAGTGCAAAATTCATTGCGACGACTGCATGGCAGTGCTGGCAGGATGTCAATGTCTATCCTTCAAGCCGCAAGGAAGTCTTCATTCTTGAAACGATGGGAAGGGATGCCGGCTGGCTGGCTGCTTCGGCATGTCTTTCGGAAATTGTCGATGTGCTGATTGTTCCGGAAGTCAATTTTGACAGGGATACTGTTCTTGAAGAGATCAGAAGCTGCATTGAAAAGAAATCAAAATGCTTTGTCGTGATTTCCGAAGGTGCGCACTATCCTGACGGTACATATGTCAGTGCCGGCGAAGCAAGAAATGATCTGTTCGGCCATGCGGTGCTTGGCGGGGCAGGGAAGGAACTGGCGCAGATGATTTATGATGCAGGAATCTCTGAGCGCTGCAAGGTGCAGGATCTAGCCAATGCACAGCGCTGCCACGCCTCCGAACAGTCGCTTGTCGATGTGACAGAGTCGTTCCGTCTCGGTATGAGTGCTCATATGAGAAGTTCAGATCCGAAATTCACCGGAAAGATGGTCAGCATCCGCAGAAGAACCGATGTCGAAGAATACGATGTGGAATTTACAGCAGTAGATGCAGACAGGGTTGCCAACTTTGTGCGCAACTTCCCGGTCAAATGGCTGTTACCGGATTTCAGAGGAATTACCGAAGAAGCAATTGAGTATATGAGACCTCTGATTCAGGGGACACCGGACATCATCATGAAGAACGGTCTTCCCGAACACACGGTTCCGTATTATATGAGGGACTGTGAAATTGAGAAACTCTAAGGAAAAGGTGGTCGTCTGACAAAACAAAAACGCTGAGCTCTCAGCGTTTTTTCGGTGATGGCGGAGAATGAGGGATTTGAACCCCCGCACGCTTTCACGTCTAGCGGTTTTCGAAACCGCCCCCTTCAGCCTCTTGGGTAATTCTCCGGATGCAAGTAAGAGTATAACATAAAACATGGTTATGAAGAAACAAATCCGCAGCGGAATCATACATATGATATACAGCTTCAGTGCGGAAAGATACGCTTTTTCTGTGCATTGTTTCATATACAGAGACAGATGTTTGTAATGCATGATCATTCTGCATAAAGAAAACTGCGGCTGAAAATGAATAAAAATTTTTCAAATAAAGGTGAAAATTTACACAAAAAAATTAAGAAAGACAAATGTAAAAAAAGATACTGACATTGACAGCGTATATGAGAAATAATAAAATACCTTGTATAAATGCATCAATTTAACGTGTTGATGCATTGTTAGGAGGGAAAGAAAAATGAGTAACTCAAGAAAGTGGTTAGCCGGTGTTCTTGCTCTTGCAATGCTCGCAGGATGCTCCAACGGTGATGCCCAGGGCAACACACCTTCCGATGGTGGATCAGGCGAAGCTGCAACTGATGAACATCCAGTCGGCGGCCAGATTATCTACGGAAGCACAACTGAACTGTCCGGTGACCTTGGTAATGCTTGGTGGACAAACAACGCTTCAGACGCAATGATCCGTCAGCTGATCGATGACTATGGCACAGTCACAACAGACCAGGGCGGCGAACTCGTCGAAAACGCTACAACATGCGCAGGTATCGAATCTGTCGCAAACGATGACGGCACAAAGACATTCACAGTCAAGATCAAGGAAGGCCTGACATTCAACAACGGCGATCCGATCACAGCTGCTAACTATGTCGCTTATGCACTTGTTGCTTACTCTGCACAGAACAAAGAAGCAGGCGCAAAAGTTTCTTCCGACCAGGTTGTCGGTGCTAAGGAATACCAGAACGGCGAAACAAACAAGCTGTCCGGTGTCAGACTGATTGACGATTACACATATGCAATCTCCATCACATCCGACTATGTTCCTTACTACTTCGAAGAGAGCTATGCTTCTCTGTCCCCGATTTCCATGAAGCTCTATGCTCCGAGCCAGACAGACATCAAGGTTGCTGACGACGGCGACGGCGCTTACTTCACAGATGGTGAAATCACAGCATCCGAACTCGATGCTTCCCGTTATGTATATGCTGACAGAATCTCTGCCGGCCCTTACACACTGAAGGAATTCGACCAGGCAGCTCTGACAGCTACACTCGAAATCAATGAAAAGTACGGTGGAAACTTCGAAGGCCAGAAGCCTCACGTTCAGAAGATCATCGTTGTCAAGGCTGAAGACGAAACACAGATCGATGCTCTGAAGACAGGCGCTATCGACTTCCTGTCCTCCATCACTGGTGGTGCTCAGGTTAACGCAGCTCTTGACCTCGTTGAATCTGGTGGATTCTCAGAAGTTCACTATGACCGTAACGGTTATGGTAAGCTGATGTTCCAGTGCGACTTCGGTCCGACACAGTTCAAGGAAGTTCGTCATGCAGTTGCTTACCTGCTCGACAGAAATGAATTCGCTAACCAGTTCTGCGAAGGTTACGGTTCAGTCGTTCACGGCCCGTATGGAATTGCTTCCTGGATGTACAAAGACTCCAAAGAACAGCTTGCTGAAAAGCTCGAAACTTATGACTACAGCCTTGATTCAGCTGTCGAAGTCCTCAAGGAAGGCGGCTGGGTATACAACGCTGACGGAACAGACTATGTAGACGGTTCCGGCCTTGTCCGTTACAAGGAAGTTACAGATGAAGAAGCTAAGGTTGCTGAAGGCAAAGATTATACAGGCGTCGTTACAGTCAACGGCAAGAAGCTGATGCCTCTCCACATCGAATGGTCCTCTTCTGAAGGCAACTCCGTATCCGAACTCCTCGCTGTCATGCTCGCTAACGGCGAACAGACAAAGAAGGCTGGTATGGAAATCAACCAGAACGTTATGTCCTTCGATGACCTTCTGAACTACATGTACCGTGATGCAACTCAGGGTGAACAGTATGGCGTTAAGACATATGGCATGTACAACCTCGCTACAAACTTCACAGCTCTCTATGACCAGTCCTACCAGTTCACAATGGATCCGGAACTCGTAGCTCAGGGTTGGAACACCAACTTCACAGATGATGAAAAGCTCGACAAGCTCTCCATGGATATGGTTTATGGCGTTGAAGCTGGCGATGATGCTACATATCTGCAGACTTGGGTAGACTTCATCGATGAATGGAATGACTATCTCCCTGAAGTTCCGCTGTATTCCAACGTTTATTACGACATTATGAATTCCAAGATCAAGAACCTCGAATGCAACTCACTGTTTGACTTCTATCAGGCAGTTGTCTATGCTTATATCGAAGAGTAATCTTAGATTCTGATTCATAATAAATAACCAGAGGCATGCAACCAGCAGAGTGCATAGTAAAGCAGTGTACTCTGCTGGTTTCTATGATTTATAGAGTAATGTTATTATCAGCATAAAAGCAGAAGAATCTGTTTCTTCGGCTCTTATGCGGGTAATAATATCCAGACTTTAAGGAGAGGAGGGGCCACCTTGAAAAAGTATATTATTAAAAGAATTCTCTACATGGTGATCGTTTTCTTCATTGTTTCTTTTTTGATGTATTTCCTTTTTAACCTGATTCCGAGCGATCCCGCACGTAATCAGCTTGAAGCAATGAAGACATCACTGAAGCCTGAACAATATCAGCAGATGTATCAGCAGCTTCGTCTTGAAATGGGTCTTGATGATCCGATTATCCTTCGATATGCACGCTGGATGGGCATTCTTCCGACAGTGAAGAACGGCTTCAACGGCCTGCTGCAGGGCAACCTCGGCTATTCGCTGTACTTCAAGAAGAACATTATTGAAGTCGTTGTTGCACCGATGAAGACAACAATCTTCCTGAACATTTTCTCAACGATTCTTGCGCTCGGCATCACGATCCCGCTCGGTATTTACTGTGCGGTTCACAAAGGCGGTAAGATTGACAACTTTACGATGGTCTTCACAATCATCGGTTACAGTATTCCTGTCTATATTATTGCGCTTGTGTTCATCTTCCTGTTTGCAGTTGTTCTGAGATGGTTCCCGGTCAGCGGTATGGGTACACCCGGCGCAAACTATACCGGTCTCAGAAAGATGCTCGATATGCTGTATTACTTCGCGCTCCCGCTGATTGTTATCACATTCGGTTCACTCGGCGGTATGACACGTTATGTACGTGCTTCCATGATTGATGCATTAAGCATGGATCATATCAAGACAGCACGTGCAAAGGGTGTTAAGGAAAAGACTGTCATTTACTCCCATGCATGGAGAAATGCTCTGCTTCCTGTCATTACATTGATTATCGGCTGGTTCCTCGGTATCTTCTCAGGATCAGTTATTATTGAGAACACATTCAGTATCAACGGTATGGGTTCCCTGTATATCAAAGCGCTCAACAGCCATGACTACGATCTGGCTCTGGCAATGCAGATGTTCTACTGTGTGGTCAGCCTTGTCGGTGCTCTGATTATGGACCTCAGCTACAGCTTCGTTGATCCGCGTGTACGTGTGGACAAGTAAGAAGGGGGATTATATTGATGTCTGAAAAGAAAAAGAAAAGCTCACTTCTGTCCCGTCTGTTCGGCAACCGCAACAAAGAAGTTGATGTCATGGTTGAAGAACAGATCCAGAGTCCCGGAAAGATGATGCTTGATAACTTCCTTCATAACCGTCTGGGTATGACAGGATTGATTGTATTCATTCTGATTTTTATCTTTGTCAGCGTCGGCCCGCATTTCGTAGAACTCGATCTCGGTGCTGCTGACAATACACAGCTCAACGTTCCTCCGACAACAACGATGATGTCACTGCCGAGCCAGATGAAGAACAAGGTTCAGGCAATCGCTTCCGGTCCGACCTTCGGTATCGGCTGCGATACAGACGGAAATGTTTATGTCTGGGGTCACACAAAGATTACAGATACTCTTGATATCAAGAAGATTCCTGATGAAGTCAAGAAAGCGAAGATCATCGATGTCGCTGCCGGTTATGACCATGTAGTTGCACTTGATGACAAGAACAAGGTTTATGTCTGGGGTAATACACGTCTCGGTCAGGACAGAATTCCTGATGAGCTCGCCGGAACAAGCCGTATTCATAAAGCAGGAAAAGTCATTCAGCTGGAAGCCGGCTATCAGATCAGCGGCGCTGTAACAGAAGACGGCGATGCTTATTTCTGGGGCAACTCCAACATGGCTGACATTGATGTCAAATCACAGTATCAGGGTCACATCAAGAAGATTGCGATCTCCACTTATAACTACTGTCTGCTTCTGGATGACGGTTCTGTTGCATACGGCGGTCTGAAGACCGGCAATCCGTTTGCGAATATTCCTTCCAATCTTTCCAGCGGTGTTGTTGATATTGCGGCAAGCGGCGAAACAATGGCTGCGGTTGACGAAAAGGGTAAGATCACAATCTGGGGCAGCGGTACACACGGTGAAAAGAACGTTCCTGAATTTGAATCCAAACCGGTTGAAATCTATGGCGGACGCTATCACTATACAGCTCTGATGGATAACGGTGATGTCATCTCATGGGGTGATAACTCACACGGACAGGCTGAAGTGCCGGATGCTGTCAACAACGGCGATATCGCGACTGTATTCTCCGGTTTCTATCAGAACTATGCTGTTACAACAACAGGCGAAGTTGAGACATGGGGACTGAAAGGTCATCCGCTCGGAACTGATGATATGGGCCGTGATATTCTGACAAGAATTATCCATGGCGGCAAGACAACAATGACTGTTGGTGCGATTGCGGAAATTATTGCTCTCATCATTGGTGTTGTTCTCGGTGCGATCGCCGGCTATTTCGGTGGCAAGACTGACCTGATCATCATGCGTATTACCGAAGTTATCGGTGCTCTTCCGTTCCTTCCGTTCGCACTTCTGCTCTCAGCGATCATCGGTGCAAGAATCGATGTTCAGCTGCGTATGTATCTGATCATGGTGGTACTCGGTCTCTTAAGCTGGACAGGTATCTGCCGTTTGATCCGTGCACAGATTCTGGCTGAACGTGAAAAGGAATTCGTCCTTGCAGCTCAGGCTATGGGTGTTAAGGAAAGCAGCATTATTTTCAAGCACATCCTTCCCAACGTCATGTCCATTCTGCTTGTTGAAGCAACTCTCGGTTTCGCAACATGTATGCTGACTGAGTCTTCATTAAGCTATCTTGGATTCGGTATCACTCCGCCGACACCGACATGGGGCAATATGCTGACCGGTGCGAACAACTCCGTCGTCATCCAGCAGTACTGGTGGAGATGGGTATTCCCGGCTGCGATCTTCGGTGTCTGCACCATCTGCATCAACCTGATGGGTGATGCGATCCGTGAAGCAGTTGACCCGAAGTCACTTGGTAGATAAAGGAGGAATATTATGGCATTGCTTGAAGTTAAAAATCTGCATACCTACTTTACAACCAAGAAAGGTATTGTTAAGGCTGTCAACGACGTCGACTATTCGGTAGATGAAGGAAAGACACTCGGTATCGTCGGTGAATCAGGATCCGGCAAGAGCGTATCCGCTATGTCCATCCTTCAGCTGCTCGACGCCAACGGCTATATCGAAAGCGGTGAGATCATTTTCGAAGGTGAAGATCTTACAAAGAAGTCACTGCAGGAAATGTACAAGATCCGCGGTAACAAGATTTCAGTTATTTTCCAGGAACCGATGACTTCCCTCAACCCTGTATTCACGGTTGAGAAGCAGGTTGCTGAAACATTCATTATCCACCAGCACATGTCCAAGAAGGAAGCAGCAAAGAAAGTCGTTGAAATCCTTGCGGACGTCAAGATTCCGAACCCGGAGATTGTCGCTAAGCAGTATCCTCATCAGCTCTCAGGCGGTATGAGACAGCGTGTTATGATTGCGATGGCCCTCGCGTGCCGTCCCAAGCTGCTGATTGCCGATGAACCGACAACTGCTCTTGACGTTACAATCCAGGCTCAGATTCTGAAACTGATGAATGATCTGAAGAAAGAACTCGGAACTTCCATTCTGTTTATCACGCATGACCTCGGTGTTATCAACCAGATGGCTGATGACGTTGCAGTTATGTATTGCGGACAGGTTGTCGAAATGTCACCGAGACGTACAATCTTCTCTGATCCGGAATATATGCATCCGTATACAGAAGGTCTGTTCCGCTCAATTCCGAGACTTGATTCCGATGCAAATGAACGTCTGGAATCCATCCCGGGCGCTGTGCCTCATCCGCTGAATCTTCCGAAAGGCTGCAAGTTTGCGCCGCGCTGCAAATATGCGACGGAAAAGTGCCAGACCGAAGAACCTGATCTGGTACAGGTGAACGAAACACAGCAGATCCGCTGCTTCTATCCGAGAAGGGAGGACCGTCATGTCACAGCCAAATAAGAATGTTCTGTTGAAAATCACAAACCTCAAACAGTATTTCCCGCTGAAGAAAAAGGGAGAATTCGTAAAAGCAAATGACGGCATTACCCTGAATATTTATGAGGGTGAAGTATTCGGACTCGTCGGTGAGTCAGGATGCGGCAAATCAACTTTCGGACGTACAATTCTGCAGCTGTACCGTCAGACAGACGGACAGACAATGTACTACGGCAAAAAGCTTGATGACATTGCACCGAAATATATGCTTGAAACTGTCAAGGATCTTGACAAGCGCAAGGAAAAAATCCATGCGACTGCAGCGAAGAGAGATGAACTGCAGGCTGCTTATGATCAGCTTTCCGAAACAGAGCAGTATGCAAAGCATGCTGAACTGGAAGCTGCGAAAAAAGAAGCTCATGACGCTCTGCAGGATGTTACAAACATCATCGGCGGTCTTGTGACCCTGAGTGATCTTGGACCTGTCAAGGCTGCATTTGAAAAGAAATACAATCTTGCGCTCAAGCACAGACAGCTGACCGAAAAGATTTCCGAAACAACCGCGAAGCGTGAAGATGCTGAATTCAAGAAAAAGAATTTAAGCCGCTATGATCAGAAGCTGAGCGAATACAAGGCGGAACTTGAAAAGACTGATGCTGAGCTTGCTGAAGCAAACCAGGCAATCGCAAAAATGCGTGAGCCGTATCTGAACGATCCGGAATTCCAGAAATACGATGAGTTCTATACGGACGGCATCGATCTTGCCCGTCTTGAATACAACGAAATCCGTATTCTGAGACAGGATCTGCAGATTATCTTCCAGGACCCGTATTCATCTCTGAACCCGCGTTTCACAATCGGTCAGATTATCGGTGAAGGTCTGACAGCTCATAACATCTTCTCAGGCAACAGCCCGAGAATGCAGGATTATATTCTGAGTGTTATGAACGACTGCGGTCTTGCACCTTACTTCCTGCATCGTTTCCCGCATCAGTTCTCAGGCGGTCAGAGACAGCGTATCTCAATCGCCAGAGCACTTGCTGTCAAGCCGAAGTTTGTTGTCTGCGACGAAGCGGTATCCGCTCTTGACGTTTCCATTCAGTCACAGATTATCAACCTTCTTCAGGACCTCAGAGAAAAGCAGGATCTGACTTATCTCTTCATCACCCATGACCTTTCTGTCGTTAAGTATATTTCCGACAGAATCGGTGTTATGTATCTCGGCAACATGGTTGAGCTTGCTTCTTCGGCAGATCTGTTCAAAAAGCCGATCCACCCGTATACACAGGCGCTGATCGCTGCGATTCCGACAACTGATCCGGACGCTGACAAAGAGCTTAAGATCCTTGAAGGTGATATTCCTTCACCGGTCAACCCTCCGAAGGGATGCAAGTTCCATACAAGATGCCGCTACTGCACTGAAATCTGCAAACAGGTTGTTCCTTCATGGAATGAAGTTGAACCGAATCACTTTGTTGCATGTCATCATCCGCTGATGAACGGACTTGATATTGAAGAACATCATACTGAAGATAGTTCAGCGAAGGAGTAATTGTGTTATTTCAGAATAAAATTGACCGTGCCTTTAAATACCAGCATGAACAGGCTGCTCCAAATGAGATTCCCGAGGAATACAACGGCGAAAAACTCTATGAGCCGACACTTGAGGATATGCTTGACAAGAAGGATATGTTCTCATTGATTGTATCCGCATGGATCACAATCGTGCCGGCATGTCTGGGTGTTCTTCTGCTCATCGTGTTTATTGCACAGTTGATTTTCAGAATATTCTGAAATTTGCCCGTCAGATTTCAGAAAGCATTCTGATGATCAATCTGACGTTTCAAAGAAATGAAAGCAGTGATTCAAAATGAATTGAACACTGCTTTTTTACATGGATTCAAAACAGGCGACAGGGTGCATTAATTGGCATATGATATTGTCAGGACAAGGAGACTTTTTTGTATGGAAACAATCGAAAGAATCAAAGCGTTGTCAGATGCTTTCGGACCTTCCGGTTTCGAAGATGATGTGGCTGCGATTGTCAGAAATGAACTTGAAGGATATGAAACCTTCACGGATCATATGACAAATGTCCGCTGCGAAAAGGAACCGGGTTCAGATAAACCAAAGGTCATGCTAGATGCGCATATGGATGAAACAGGCGTGATCATCCAGGCAATCAAGCCTAACGGCACGATGAGATTTCTGCCGCTCGGCGGATGGAATGCGCTGTCATTCCCGACCAGCTCCTTCATCATCAGAAGCAGAAAAGGGAAGGATATTCCGGGGGTTGTTGCAACAACGCCTCCGCACTTCATGAGCAAGGCTGCCCGCGGGAATATGCCTGAAGTTTCCGATATGGTGTTCGATGTCGGTGCTCTTTCCAAAGAAGAAGCAGAAGAGCTCGGAATCGGAATCGGATGTCCGGGTGTTCCGGATGTGAAATGCCGATATGATGATGAAAGGGGCTTGTTCTACGGGAAAGCGTTTGATGACAGAATCGGTGTGGCATGTGCAATCGAAGTGCTGAAAAGGCTTCAGGATGAAGAGATTCCGTGCAATGTTCAGGGAAGCTTCTCCGTTCAGGAAGAAGTCGGTGAGCGTGGTGTACGCGCCAATGCGGAAGCTCTCAAGCCGGATGTAATGATCGCATTTGAAGGCTGTCCGGCAGATGATACATTCAGTGAACCGTATATGATTCAGGCCGGTTTAGGAAAAGGCCCGATGTTAAGACATATGGATGTTTCGATGATCACCAACTGGCGTTTTCAGAAGCTGGCTCTTGATGTTGCGAAAGAAAAAGGTATTCCTGTTCAGGAGTCGGTGCGCTCGGGAGGCGGCACAAACGGTGCGATGGTCAATCAGATGTATGGCGTTCCGGCGATTGTCATCGGTGTACCGGTGCGCTATATTCATTCATCAAACTGCTATTGCAGGCTGGATGATTATGAAAATGCGGTAAAGCTGGGCGTTGAACTGTGCAGAATCCTTGATTCATCGGCTGTTTCAAAGCTTTAATGCATTGAAAGTCAATTTTATGCAATGGTATAATAATTTCGTTATGGAGGTCATGTATTATGGCATTTGAGAAATTAAAGAATTTCATCGCTCCTGTTGATGAAGATGAAGAAGAATACGAAGAGGAAGAAGAAGCTCCCGTACAGCAGCCTGCACCGAAACCTGTCAGCACTTACGAGTCACAGAAGACAACCGTAAACAGAATCCCGACTGATGCTCAGATGGTTCTGTTTGAACCGAGAAGCTTTGAGGAAGCTGAAGAAATCGCACGTCACCTCAAGCAGAGAAGAGCGTGTGTTGTCAACCTGCACCGCCTGCAGCGTGAATATGCTCAGCGCACAATCGACTTCCTGACCGGTGTTGTTTTCGCACTGGATGGAACCATTCAGAAGATCGGACATAATGTCATTCTCTGCACTCCGAAGAGTGTCAGTGTTGACGGTGTGATCTCTCTGGACAGCGACGATGACTGATCAGCCTGATTATGCTGCATTGGCAGCACATCTGGATGATCTGAAAAACAAGTGTGAACGATGGCATTGCGCTGTTGCCTCCAATTTCATGAATGAAGAGGAACAGGCCGCGATGATGAAGATTTTTCCTCCCTCCGCCTATATCAGATATGACGGCGGATATGAAGGAGCACGAAGAAAGAAAGTCATTTTCCTGTACGATGAGGAAGATGACTTTTCTGATATTGCGTGTATCTCTGCTGAGATTGATCAAAGATTCAGAAAGATCGGACACCGTGATATCCTCGGTGCTTTGATGGCGCTTCAGATTGACCGTCACAGTCTCGGAGATCATTTTGTCCAGAACAATCACATTTATATCTATACCAATGAGACGATGGCTGAATATCTTGTTCAGCATCTGACCGGGATCAATCAATTGAATGTGTCATTTCGTTTGACGGATGAAAGGCCGGTTCAGCACTTTGAACAGAAGCGGATTACGGTTGTCGCAGCCAGTGAAAGAGCTGATGCAATCGTGGCTGCACTTGCGCATTGCAGCAGATCAAACGCCAAGGAAATGATCCGTCAGGGGCTTGTTCAGCTCAATCATGTGACGCTTGAAGAGCCTGATGAATTGTGCAATAATAACGTTACGATTTCAATCCGCGGAATCGGCCGGTTTACTTATGCCGGAAACGCAAGAACAACCAAGAGCGGCAGAATCGCAGCTGAATTTCTACAGGAAATGTAAAAAGGAGTTAACGTGAGTACACAGAGACCTGCATTTCGGGTAATGAAAAACGGATATGACCGGTTTGCGGTTGATGATGCGATCGAAAACTACGCCGTTCAGATTGAACAGCTTGAGCGGAAAGTTGAATTGTATCAGGGAAAGCTGGCTGATACAATGAAGCAGCTGGATGAAGCAAAAGCTTCCACGCAGCAATTGCTGAATCAGGATGCCGCAAGAAGGGAAGCAGCAGAGAATATCGCAAGGCTTTCACTCCGTGAAGCAAACGATATTATCAATACTGCAAACAGAAATGCGGACATGATTATAAGAGAAGCACTGGCAAGCGCAAGAGGGATTCTGGAAGATCTCTCCTCACTCTATGACGCTGCCGGCTCCGTCAAGGAAGAAACCAGCGAAAAACTGAAAAAGGTCCTTGAAGATCTCGAAGACTTCCGGCTTCCGGAAATGCCTGATCTCATGTGGCTGAAAGATGCAGAAAAGAAATTGCGTTGATCAGGACGCGCCCCTGTATGAAGATTTGAAGAGAGTCTGTGTTTGGTGAAAGCAGATATGATGCATACGGAGAGGACATCACCTGTGAGCAAGCGTCTTATCCCGCGTTAAGGGATATCAGAGGGCATGGCTGTCAGGCTGTGAACTAAGGTGGTACCGCGCAATGACGTCCTTAGATTTGAGGACGTTTTATTTTTGTGAGAAGAGAGGAAAAAGGAAATGGACTACAAAGCAACGCTCCAGATGCCGAAGACCGATTTTGAAATGAGAGGCAATCTGGCAAAGAAGGAACCTGGAATTCTTGAAAACTGGGAAAAGAACGATCATTACAATGAGATCATTAACAGACACAAGGGACAGAAGGCATTCATTCTGCATGACGGACCTCCGTACGCAAACGGAAATCTTCATGCCGGAACTGCCATGAACCGTGTCATCAAGGACTTCATTGTCCGTACTCATGCAATGAGCGGATACTATACACCGTTCTTCCCGGGATGGGACACACACGGACTCCCGATTGAAAATGCAATCCAGAAACTCGGCGTTGACCGCAAATCCATGTCACCGGCTGATTTCAGAAAGAAGTGCGAAGAGTATGCACACCAGCAGATCAAGACTCAGATGGCAACCGAAAAGCGTCTGGGACAGATCGCTGATTATGAGCATCCCTACATCACTCTGAAGAAGGAATTCGAAGCACGTCAGATCCGCGCTTTTGAAAAGATGGCGCTTGACGGACTGATCTTTCAGGGACTCAAGCCGATCTACTGGTCACCTTATAACGAAACAGCAGTCGCTGACTCTGAAATCATCTATAAGGATGTCAAGGATGCAACTATCTATGTGGCGTTCCCGGTCGCAGACGGAAAAGGAATTCTGGACGAGAATGACTACTTTGTCATCTGGACAACAACACCGTGGACAATCCCTGCAAACCAGGCAGTTTCCCTCAATCCGGATCTTGTCTATGCAGAAGTTCAGACAGAAAAGGGCAAGCTGATTTTCCTTGAATCCATGACTGAAAAGCTCCTTGCACAGTTCAAGCTTGAAAACCAGGGAGTCCTGCGAACATTCAAAGGAAAAGAACTGGAAGGAATCACATATCATCATGTTGTTCTGCCGAAGGACTGCCCTGTCATCGTCGGCGATCATGTCACGGATGAAGACGGTACCGGATGCGTTCATACAGCCGGCGGACACGGTCTTGACGACTACTATGTCTGTGCTAAATACGGCATCGCTCCGATCTGCACAGTTGATGAGAGAGGCTACATGAACGAAGAAGCAGGACCTGAAAACCAGGGACTGACATTCGAGGAGTGCAACAAGAAGATCATCACAATGATGAACGAAAAGGGACTCTTACTCGCTGTCAATACAGTCGTTCACTCCTATCCGCATGACGACCGTTTAAAGAAGAAGGTTATCTTCCGTGCCGCCAAGCAGTGGTTCTGCTCCATCGAAAAGGTCAGAGAAAAGGTTCTCGATCAGATTCAGAATCATGTTGAATGGCACAATGAATGGGGCCAGATCAGAATGTACAACATGATCAAGGACAGAGGCGACTGGTGCATTTCCCGTCAGAGACTCTGGGGTGTACCGATCCCGATCTTCTATTGCGAAGACGGAACACCGATCATGGAGAAGGAAGTCTTCGATCATGTCGCAGATCTGTTCGAAGAATTCGGCTCCAACGTCTGGTTCGAAAGAGAAGCCAAAGACCTTCTGCCGGAAGGCTATACAAATGAAAAGTCACCGAATGGAATCTTCACAAAGGAATCCGACATCATGGATGTCTGGTTCGATTCAGGTTCTTCATGGACTGAACTCGAAGCACGCGGCGGCAGCTATCCGTGCGACATCTATTTCGAAGGTTCAGACCAGTACAGAGGCTGGTTCAACTCCTCAATGATCGTCGGTACAGCTGTCAAGGGCGGCTCTCCTTACAGAGAAGTTCTCTCCCACGGCTATGTATGCGACTCCAACGGTGAGAAGATGTCCAAGTCCGTCGGCAACGTTGTCAACCCGATGGATATCATCAATACAAACGGCGCAGACGTCTTCAGACTCTGGGCAATGAATGCGGATTACAAGCAGGATCTCAAGCTCGGTCCGTCCAACATCAAGCAGGTTTCCGATCAGTACAGAAAGATCAGAAATACATTCCGCTTCCTGTTAGGCAACATCAATGCGAATGACTTTGATCCTGAAAAGGATATGATCAGCTATGAAAATCTTGAAAAGGTTGATCAGTACATCATGGTCAAGCTCAACGATGTCGTCAAGGAATACCGTAAGAATGTCATGGACTATGACTACCTCAGTGCAAACAAGGTTCTGATGAACTTCATGGTCAATGAACTGAGTTCATACTATTGCGACTTCACAAAGGATATCCTGTACTGCGATGATCCTGAAGGCCTGAGAAGACGTCAGGTTCAGAGTGTCTACTGGCAGTGCATGGATGCGCTTGTCAAGATGTGGGCACCGTTCCTGTGCTACACAGCTGAAGAAGTCTGGACACACTTCAGCTCCAAGGAAGAGCCTTCCGTTCACTACACAAGCTATCCGGAAGTGAAGGAATACGAAAATGCCGATGAGCTGCGTGAAGCATTCACAGCACTGCTCAAGGTCCGTGATGCGGTCAACAAGTCCATCGAGAATGCAAGAAATGACAAGCTTGTCGCTTCTGCTCAGGAAGCTGCCGTCACTCTCTTCTGCAGTGCAGAAGAAAAGGCACTTCTCGAAGGCACACTGACAAATATCCCGCAGTGGTTCATCGTTTCTGCATGTGAATTCGCAGAAGGTGATGAAGAGCCGAAGATCACAAGAGCACCCGGCGTCAAGTGCCCGAGATGCTGGAACTACAGCGAAACACCGGACGAGAATGATCTCTGCCCGCGCTGCCATGATGTCATGGCAAAAATGATCACACGCTGATCTGACTGAAAGAACAGAAGCTGTCACAGAAGAGATTCTGCGGCAGCTTTTCATTTAGAAAACTGAACAGTATACAAAAAGAAAAGGATCTCCTGAATCATCAGAACCGCTCAGGTTCCGCGTGATTCAGAAGATTCCTTTTTTTCAGAGATTGATTTTCTTGAACTGTTCCCAGGGCATATCGGCTTTTCCGAAATGTCCGTAATTGACAGTCTTTGAGTAGATCGGACGCTTCAGATCGAGTTCATTGATGATGTTGGCAACCGAGAAGTCAAAGTTCTTCAGAACGATTTCAAGCAGCTCATCATCAGTATATTCAGATGTACCGAATGACTGAACATAAACTGACATCGGTTCTGCCCGGCCGATTGCATAGGAGAGCTCAAGCTGGCATTTCTTAGCAAGGTGATTGGCAACGATGTTGCGGCAGACATAGCGTGCATAGTATGCAGCAGAGCGGTCGACCTTGGTCGGATCTTTGGAAGAGAAGCATCCGCCGCCGATCGGTGCATAGCCGCCGTATGTATCGACAACAATCTTTCTGCCGGTTGTGCCGGAGTCGCCCCAGCTTCCCCCGACAACGAATGATCCGCTCGGATTGATCAGGTATTTTGTATTCTCATCAATATATTTTTCTTCGATGACAGGTCTGATCACTTTTTCAATGATCAGCTCGCGCAGTTCTTCCTGGCTGATTTCTGCTGTGTGCTGGGTTGAAACAAGGATTGTATCAACACTCTTGAGCACGCCGTCTACATAACGTGCAGTAACCTGTGTTTTTCCATCCGGTCTTAAGCGGTTATCGCTTCTTCTGACTTCTTCAAGCTTTCTTGCAAGCTTATGGGCAGTCAGGATTGCATACGGCATCAGTTCTTCGGTTTCATCGCATGCGTAGCCGAACATAATGCCCTGATCGCCGGCACTGATTACATCATGTGCAACGGCATTGTTGATTTCGGCAGACTGCTTGTTGACCTTGAGGAGTACGTGATATTCTTCGTCATAGCCGATCTGCTTCAGAACGGAAAGAGCGATTTTTTCGTAATCGATATCAGCCTTTGTGCCGGCTTCACCGTAAACGAGAATCAGATCATCTTTGATTGTGGCTTCGACAGCCATATGAGAATCAGGATCCTGTCTCAGTGCTTCATCGAGAATGGAATCGGCAATCAGATCGCAGATCTTGTCAGGATGTCCGCTTGTGACGGACTCAGATGTAAAATAAACAACAGACATAAATAAAAACCCTTCCTTTCATGTCTTTTCAAGAGCATCCAGAAAGAGCCCGGTAAATATTCTCTTTCTTTATCGATGTCAGCTTTACCACCTTACATCATGCAGGTTGGTATGAGGTCACTGAGCTGACTCTCTACCTCATTCTTGATAAAAGACAGTAGTATTTAAGCACTGACCTTTCATCAAGTCAATAGAAACATCTCAGTTCTGAAGAAATTGTGGAAAAAGCTTAATGATTCGGTCATTGTACTCCATGATATAATTTTTTTGACAAAAGGGGAAAACGAATGGATTTCAAGCATCTGTCACCGGAAACAAAAGAAAAGATATTCGCCTTTACCATATCCGGAGTACTGGTGGTCATTTTCTATGTCATGATGAACCATCTGAATGTGCTGACAGGCGTCTTCGGTCTTTTCCTGAAAGCAATTTCTCCGTTCCTCTACGGCCTATTGTTTACGTTTATCATGCTGCCGTTAAGAAAGCTCATTGAGGAACGTTTACTGAAAGACAGAAATCTTGAAGCGAAGACAAAACGTAAGATTGCAGTTGCCATATCAATGATTGCATTCCTTCTGATCATGACCGGATTCTTCGTATTATTGATCCCGCAGCTGCTGGATTCTATCAAAGTCTTCGTTGATTCAATCGGCGGCTATGTCCGGACGATTCAGACAATGATTGCCAGCCTGGATGCATACAACCCGGGACTGGCCGATTATCTGGAAAAGCTTGTCTCAACAGCAGGCACTGCCCTCAGCGAATGGCTGACAGGTGCGCAGGGAGGCATGAGCAGAATCCTGAGCTATTCCATCAACTTTGCAAAAAGCGTTCTGAATTTCTTTATCGGAATGATTATCTCAGTCTATCTGCTTTATGATGACGAGCGCTTCAAGAAACAGATCAAGATGATTCTGTTCGGCTATCTCAATGAAAAAAGAGCTTCCAATATCCTGCATCTGCTGAGACTGACAAAAGATACATTCAACCGGTTTATCTTCGGTAAGTTTATTGATTCACTGATTATCGGTGTGATCTGCTACATCTGCATTCTGATCATGCGGATGCCTTATGCACCATTGATTGCCGTGGTGATCGGACTCACAAACATGATTCCGGTATTCGGTCCGTTTATCGGTGCCATTCCCTGTATTTTTATCCTTCTGATCATCAGCCCGCTCAAGGCTGTCGAGTTTGCGGTCTTCATTCTGATCCTGCAGCAGATTGACGGAAATCTGATCGGTCCGTATATCCTCGGCGATGCGGTCGGCTTACCGACGCTGTGGGTCATGTTTGCAATCATCGTCGGCGGGGCAATGCTGGGCGTGATCGGTATGTTTATCGGTGTTCCGGTATTCTCGGTATTGTTTGAACTGACAAAGGAAAGAGTTCAGAACAATCTCATCAGCAGAAAAATCAATGTGGACGAGAAATGACATTCACTTGCGGATGTCATTTTTTTCTGCATTTAAAAGGCATGGACCGGGAAGATCACATGCCTGTCTGAGTGATGAAGATTGTTTGTTTTTATAATGTTTCAGCCATCTGTCTGATCGCTTCGTGCCAGTTTTCGTCATGGTTGGTAATGAAGCCGGCATCTTCAAGCCTGAGATAGCCGAGGAAATCTCCTTCAAAGGAGAATCTGGCCGCTTCATACATATCGGGATCTCCCGATGCCAGAAACATTGCGACTTTCTGCAGAGATTCCGGAGCCTTCGGATAGAGAGCTGCGTAGAAACGGTCAATGACACATTTCAATTGTCCGCTGATGCCATGGTAATAAATCGGAGAAGCCAGGATCAGAAGATTGGTATCTTTCAGGTGCCTGTAGATTTCTTCCATATCATCCTTTTGTGCGCAGCGGCCTTCACCTTTGTTATGACAGAACTCACAGGCGAGACACCCGTTGATATTCTTTCTGCACACATCGATGACAGTTACGTCATGGCCTTTATTAGCCGCACTTTCCCTGAAAGTTGAAATCATTGCGGCGGTTGTGCCCGTCGGACGGGGACTTCCGTTTAATACCAGTACTTTCACAGCATTCACCTCATTTTCTCACACCGGGCCGGTGCGTACTCTGTCATTTCAGATATTCATTGAAGAAGTCTGCCAGTCTGTCAAAAGGAATCGCATTTTTATTTCCGCCGTCATACAGATCTGTATGAGTGGCGCCTTCAATCACCAGCAGTTCTTTGTTATCCGCATATTTGCTGTCTTTGACCATGTTGTCATAGGCATCCTTTCCGAAATAGAAGGAGTGTGCCTTGTCACCATGCATGACCATGACAGCGCTGCGGATTTCGTTAGTATACTGCAGAATCGGCTGATTTACAAAACTTTCGCAGCCGATGACATTCCATCCGCCGTTGGAGTTCAGACTTCTGGCGTGATAGCCGCGGTCTGTTTTGTAATAGTCATAATAATCTTTGACAAAGTAAGGTGCATCTTCCGGCAGGGGATCGATGACACCGCCGCCCAATTTGTACTCACCGTTTCTGAGATCTGCAAGGCGCTGTGCGCACATTGCGGCACGTTTCTGATATCGTGCTTCTTCACTGTCTTCTGCATCAAAATAGCCTTTGGCATTGACGCGGGTCATATCATACATGGTTGAAGCAACGGTTGCTTTGACTCTTGTATCAAGAGATGCCGCATTGAGTGCCATTCCGCCCCATCCGCAGATGCCGATGATACCGATGCGCTCAGGATCGACAAGCTCATGCAGACTGAGGAAATCAACTGCTGCCATGAAGTCTTCGGTATTGATGTCAGGAGAAGCCATATAGCGTACATTGCCGCCGCTTTCTCCGGTGAAAGAGGGATCGAATGCAACTGTTACAAAACCGCGCTCTGCCATCGTCTGTGCATAGAGTCCGGAGCACTGTTCCTTCACGGCTCCGAAGGGACCGCATACAGCAATTGCCGGCATTTTTCCTTCTGCACTTACCGGTACATAGAGATCAGCTGCCAGTGTGATTCCGTAGCGGTTGACGAATGTTACCTTTGAATGATTGACCTTATCGCTTTTGGCAAATGTCTTGTCCCATTCCTGTGTCAGTTTCAGTTCTTCTTTTGCAATCATGATTTTCTTCCTTTCATCAGTTTTTCTGTTTGATCTGTCTGATTATATGATCAAGACAGTCGATCTGTTTCTGCATTCTGTGAAGATCTTCCATCCGCTCGCATCTGCAAAGACGCAGCTGATGAATCAGTTCTTCACTCATTCCTGCTTCCAGAAAGTTCAGGATTTTTTCGGCAGAGCTCTTCTCACAGCCTGCATTTTCCAGAGCAATCGTCATTTTTTCAATCTGACTTTCTGCCATGGCGAACCTCTCTTTCTGTCTGCACTATTGTTATACTCTGCTGCAGTAATTCTCGCTAATGGTAATAACGAATATCATGATATTCTTATTATGCATATCATAAGAGGGGTAAATTCAATGGAAATCAGGAACCTTCGATATTTTCTCGCAGCTGCACGGGAAGAAAATATGAGCAGGGCTGCAGAGACACTGCATGTCAGTCAGCCTACACTTTCAAAGGCGCTGAAAAGCCTTGAGGAAGAACTCGGTAAAAAGCTTTTTGTCCGTCACAGCTTCAGCATTGCCCTGACAGAAGAGGGTGTTCTTCTCAGAGACCGGGCGGAAGATCTTGTGGCAATGGCGGATAAGATCGAAAAGGAATTCCTGTCACTGGATGATATCACCGGCGGGGATCTGTATTTCGGACTGGCTGAATCATCGCAGATCAGGCTCCTTGCGAAAGAACTCCGCCTTCTCAAAGAACGCTTTCCGGGCCTCAGCTATCACATCAGCAGCGGCGATACAGAACAGGTCACGGAAAAGCTTGATAAAGGCCTGCTTGATTTTGCGGTGATCTGCGAAGCACCCGATCCGAAAAAATATGAATGGATTGAATTTCCTGAAAAGGATGTCTGGGGCCTGATCATTCCGGCAGACTCACCGCTTGCAGAGAAAAAAGGAATCCGGCCGGAAGACCTTATCGGACTGCCGGTCTTCGGCTCTGAGCAGGGATGGCAGGGCGATATCAGAAAATGGGCCGGAAAATATTACAATCAGCTGCATCTTGAAGGCTCGTTCCGTCTTTCCTATAACGCTTCCATGTTTGTGAAGGAAGGTCTCGGCTGTCTGCTGACATTTGAACATCTGATCGATGTATCGGAAGGAAGCGGGCTTGTGTTCAGGCCCCTGCTGCCGAAGCAGGAAGTGAAACTGTATCTCATACGGAACAGATTCCAGGCTCTGACACCGATCGCAGAACGCTTTCTGAAGCAGATCAGACAGAGCTTTCAGTCTTTGGAATGATCCTGCGATATCAGTTGGCTGAATATTAAAAGTACACCTCGCGGTGTACTTTTCGTTACAGGTTAAACAGCATGTCTTCGTAAAGAGGCAGCTTGTAGAATTCTCTTGAAGCGATCACTTCATATCTGTCGATATATGTACGCAGCTGCTCCATCAGCGGGCAGACTTTGTAATAAATATCTTTGCCGACCGCATAGGAATCTGTCAGAGCGACAGCCTTGTCATATGCTTTGACAAGCTTCTGCAGTGTTGTATATGTCTGATCGATCAGTGAAGAGAGTTCAGTAACTCTTTTCTTTGCATATGCAGGTGCATATTCACCGCCTGCATTGAGAATATCTGCATAGAATTTCAATTCTGCACTCATTGCCGGAAGAACGGACTTTCTGGTCATTTCCTGCATTGTTCTGACTTCAATGCCCATAACCTTGCGGTAGCGTTCTTCAAGGATGTTGCGGTTGGCGATCAGCTCGGTCTGTGAATAGATATCAAGGGAAGTGAAGAGATCGACGACTTTCGGATCATTGAGAATCTGTACGGATTCGATGAATGACTTCACATTGGGAAGTCCGCGTCTGGCTGCTTCCTTGACCCATTCATCGCTGTAGCCGTCTCCTGAGAAGAGGATTCTCTTATGATCGTGAATGATATCACGGCAGATGTTGAGTGCTTTTTCACGCACATCCTGCAGATACTTGATGCCATCCAGTTCATCAGCGATTTCGTTGAGTGACTGGGCGACGATGGCGTTGAGAACAGTATTGGGGAAGGATGCACTCATCGATGAGCCGAGCATACGGAATTCAAATTTATTACCGGTGAATGCGACCGGGCTGGTGCGGTTGCGGTCGGTGTTGTCATGCGGAATGTAGGACAGACCGCTGACCGGGTTGAAGTCCGGTTTCTTTTCATTTTTCTTTTCAGCCTGTGATTCATGGCCCTGATAGAGGCTGTAGAGAATATCTTCGATATAGCTTCCGAGATAAATTGAAATGATTGCCGGAGGAGCTTCGTTGGCGCCCAGGCGATGATCATTTCCGCTTGAGGAAGCACTCATTCTCAGCAGAATAGGATATGTATCAACTGCCTTGATAAATGCACAGATGAAGACAAGGAAGCGGATGTTTTCGGCAGGCTTGTCACCCGGGGAAAACAGATTCTGTCCGTCATCCGTAACGATGGAGTAGTTATCATGCTTGCCGCTGCCGTTGATGCCTTCAAACGGTTTTTCATGAAGCAGGCAGGCAAGACCGTGCTTCTGAGCTGTTTTTCTCAGAATGTCCATTGTGACCTGGTTCTGGTCAACCGCAACATTTCCGGTTGTGTAGACAGGCGCAAGTTCAAACTGACCGGGAGCGACTTCGTTGTGTTCGGTTTTTGCATAGATGCCAAGCTTCCAGAGTTCTTCATTGACTTCTTTCATGAAGGCTGAAACACGGGCGGGAATGGAACCGAAATAATGGTCGTCAAGTTCCTGTGCCTTGGGGGCAGGGGAACCGAACAGGGTTCTGCCGGTGAGCTTGAGATCGATTCTTGAATCAAAGTATTTCCGGTCGATCAGGAAGTATTCCTGTTCCAGACCGACTGAGATATTGCATGATTTGACATCCTTGTCGCCAAGCAGATTGACCACTCTTGTGGCGGCCGTGCTGATGGCTGAAATTGATTTGAGAAGCGGCTCTTTGCGGTCAAGCGCTTCACCGTTATAGGAGACAAATACGGTCGGAATGCAGAGGACTCTGTCACGGATGAAGACCGGGCTGGTCACATCCCAATAGGTATAGCCGCGTGCTTCGAATGTGGCGCGAAGACCTCCGGAAGGAAAGCTCGATGCATCAGGCTCGCCTTTGATCAGCATCTTGCCTGAAAAACGTGCAATCGGTTCACCGTCAGCGTCAGGCTCAATGAATGAGTCATGCTTTTCGGCTGTTCCGCCGGTCATCGGCTGGAACCAGTGGGTGAAATGGGTGACACCTTTTTCCATTGCCCAGCGTTTCATTGCGTGAGCGATGGCATCGGCGGTCTGGCGGTCAAGCGTGCCTTCATTGGCGACTGTGCGCTTCCATGACTGATAAATCGGTTTGGGCAGACGGTCTGCCATCTCGCGTTCACCGAATATGAGTGATCCGAATTCTTCAAAAGGCTTCTCAATCATAAACAGATTCTCCTTGTATGTGAAAATTATAAACAATATGCAGGAATGGTCAATTTTTTTATCGGATTCCGTCAAAAAAATCCGGAAAACAGATTGAAACCCAAAAAATATTCCGGATTTGACTGAAAAAAATCAGAAACGATGAAAAAAATAAAAAATGCGCTGAATCAGCGCAAAGTTTAATCAGAAGAATCCGTAAGGTGAAGCCTGCAGCATCTGCACCTTTTTGACTTCCGGGATTTCATCCATCAGAAGTGCCTGAATGCCTTCATTCAGAGTGGTGTCAATTGCCATACAGCCTGCGCATGCACCGAGCATGGATACTGTGACAACACCGTCTTCATAGTCAATCAGCTGAACATCGCCGCCGTCAGCCTGGATATAAGGTCTGATTTTGTTGATGGTATGTTCAATGCGATCGAGCAGATCGTTGCGGACTGCTCTTTCTTCAGGTGTAAGCTCTTTTACTTCGTCTGCCATGTCTCTGTACCTCCTTTTACAGTACCAGGTTCGCCGTCAAGGCAACCAGCATGCCGAGAATAATCCCGCCGATGACTTCGCGCCATTTGTGTCCCAATACCTGTTTCAGTTTTGTTTCGTATACCGGATCATTGAACAGATCAGGATATTTTTCTTTCAGATCCTTGATCAATTGTTGCGTAACTTTCGCATTTTGTCCACTGTAATACCTCACATTTGCGGCATCATAGATGACAATCACCGCCATTGTCAGGGTGACAGCGAAAATCGGTGAACGGAACTGCTCATTGAGCCCGACCGAGATCGCCAGTGCACTGACAAGAGCGCTGTGTGAACTCGGGAATCCTCCCGAATCCTTGATCAAAGTCCAGTGCCACTCTCTGTGGCGTATATAATAGAACAGCGGTTTTAACAGCTGTGCAATCACTGCGGCACTGATTGCCGATATAAACGGCTTCATCGAGCGCAGAATCATCAAGAACTCCCAACGTGTCATTACAAGATTATAGCACACACTTATTTTCAGTGTGCTATACTTTCTTGCGACAGGGGGAAACTGATATGACATACAGAACCGGACAGATTGTTGAAGGAAAAGTGACAGGAATCCAGCCGTACGGCATCTTTGTTTCTCTTGATTACAATACAAACGGACTGATTCATATTTCCGAAATCAGCGATGGGTTTGTCAGGGATATTTCACGCTATGCGGCAGTCGGCGATACGATCAGAGTCAAGATCATTGATTTTGATCCGGCTACCAACCACGCAAAGCTTTCACTCAAGGCAATTGCCAAAGCACATTCCCGCAACCGCCGCAAGACAGTGACTTACAAAGCATCTCTGCCGCCGATGAAAATCGGCTTCCAGTCGATCGCTTCCAATATGAATCAATGGATCAGAGAAGCAGAAAAAGAACTTCTGAAAAAGTAAAATCCTTACCTGTTTTCTGCAGCAGAGAGGATGTGTGATCGCAAAACATGAGAAACCGGACTGATCCGGTTTCTTATCTTATTTCGATTTGTGTTCAGAGAAAGAGGAATGTATGGAAGAAATGAATATCTGGGAGATCGGCAGTGATATCTTCACCAACGGAGCACTGCACACCGCAATCTATGCGGTTGTTGTGCTGCTTGTGACAAAGGCTGTCACGGTATTGGTGAAAAAGGCATTCGCCCGCCATTCCCGTACAAGGACAATGCCGTTTGAATATCTGAGACGGATGATTACCTTTATTCTTTACACGGTGGCGGTGATCTCGATTCTTGCTCAGGTCAAAGTGCTGAACAAACTCGGTCTGTCACTGCTTGGCGCAACCGGTGCATTGACTGTGATTGTCGGTCTTGCGGCGCAGGTGACATTCGGAAATTTTATCTCAGGATTCATTCTTTCAATGTATCAGCCGTTCAAAGTCGGTGATTTTATTTCACTGCCCGAAAAGGCAATTGCCGGAAGAGTCAAAGAAATCACATTCCGGCATACAAAAATCCTGTCAATCGAAAATGCAGAGTATCTGATTCCCAACAGCTTGATGGACAGTGCAGTGATTGAAAACCGCGCGTTCGGTCAGGATTATTATAAACGTCTGATTCATGTGAGCGTGGCATACGGCAGCGATGTTGAGCTGGTGAAAAAGCTGATCACAGACGCTGTGATGTCAGCTCCCGAATATCTTGATGTACGCACGGAAGCAGAGAAAGCAAACAACGTTCCGCCGGTAACGATCCGTCTGGAAGAATTCGGCAGCAGCGGACTGGAATTTGTCTTCTTTATGGTTTCTGCCGATCTGGCTGATTCTTATAACGGCGCATCGCGGATCCGCGACACGCTGCTCAAAGAATTCAAAGAACACGGTATATCCATTCCGTATCAGACAGTGGATGTGAATATCAGAAATGAATGAGGTTTATAAAGCCTCATTTTTTGATCATTTCGGTTCAGAAAAAAAGATCCGTAAAGGATCCTGTACTAGTTGAGACCGAACTCTTCACAGAGTGCGTCAAAGCGCTTCTGTTCTTTGGCCTTGATTGGTTTAGAGAGATCGTTGAAGCAATGATGAATCACATCTGCATCCTTCAGAACTTCATCATACGGTGAATCGGTGACTTCCTTGTCATCATGATGATAAATCATCTGACAGATCAGTTCCGTTTCTTTTTCATCTGTCAGCTTTGCGTCATTCAGGATTTTCCCTGCAAGCTCTGCACCGAGATGTGCATGGTCGTCGTATGAACCGGAAAGATATGCATGAAGGTCATGCAGCATCGCTGCCATCGAACATAATTCATCATCCATTCCCCGTTTTTTCGCAATGATTGTGGCTGCCAGCGAGACACCATAGAGATGGGCAATTGCCGAAGTGCGCTTTGAATCATCTTTTACTTCAAGAAGCTTTTCATCAACGATTTTTCTTAATTCTTTCAGTCTTCCCATGATTCCTCCTCATGATATATCCATTTCCATTATAATCAGAAGACTGCACGTGATAAAGACAGTGGAAGCTCCATCCGGTGTGCTTCCAGCAGCTCTCTGTCATAGAGAATCTCTTCAGCACCTGCGTCTTTGACAATCTTTCCGTCGGAAAGAAGGATGACTCTTTCGCATGTATCAAGAATCATATCAAGATCATGCGATGTGATGATCTTTGTCTCTTTGAGGGAGTTGATTGTATTGATGATCATCCGCCTGTTCTGCGGATCAAGGGCAGAAGTCGGCTCATCCATTAACAATGCTTTGGGCGACATGGCAAGCACGGCAGCGATTGCGGCCATTCTTTTTTCACCGCCCGAAATGCGGTGATTGTAGCGGTTTTTCAGATATTCAATATTGAGCAGCTTCAGAACTTCATCCGCTTTCTTTTCAGCTTCTTTTCTCGTGACTTTCTGATTCAGCAGGCCGAACATGATGTCATCGAGCACGGTCGGCATAAACATCTGGTTGTCCGAATTCTGTAACACAAAGCCAAGGTTTTTCCTGACTGAAGGAAGGTTTTCGGAAATCACCGCAAGGTCATCGCATTTGATGCTTCCATTGGAATCAAGAAGACCGAGCATGAGTTTCATCAGCGTCGATTTGCCGGCACCGTTGGCTCCGATGAGGCCGACACTTTCGCCGTCATGAATCGTAAAGCTGATGTGATCCAGAACCGGCTTTCCTTTTTCATATTCAAATGTCAGATCTTTGACTTCAATCATGTTTTCACCTCACAAAAAGACTTCCGAAGAGTGCCGGAATATTGACCAGACGGAACAGAATGAAACAGGCGATTGAGAAGACTGCAAACACCAGTGAACCGCCTGAGGAATGCCCGGAATGTGTTTCCGGAAATTCGCCGTGATAGCCTCTTAACAGCATTGCATCATAGAGTTCTTTTGCCCGATCCATTGATCTTAATAGCAATTGTCCGAGGAATGATCCCCATGCCTGAAAGGCAATTCCTTTCTGACCCGGTGCTCTTAAATGATAGGCATCCGACATGACTGCAACTTCTTCCGTCAGAACCGAGATATATCTGTATGTCAGCATAAATACCGTGACAAGCAGGGAAGGGATGTGCAGTTTTCTCAGGGCTGCGCAAAGATCATCGATCTTTGTTGACGCAACAAGAAGAAACGAAGCGGAGAGACACAGCATTCCTTTGAGCAGAATCGTCAGAAAAGAAATTGTTCCGCCGTTTACCGATACTGTGCCGAGCTTCAGGATGATTTCCCTGTCCAGAAACGGATTGAATATACCCACAAAAGCGATCAGAGGGATCACATATTTTGTTTTGTGCAGGCATGTTGCAAATGAAATGCCGGAAAGCTGATACATCAGGTATGGATAAAGTGCCATCATGAACACACCGGTCAGATCATATTTCCCGAATGACATGACGATGAGAATATAAAAAACCGTGACAAGCAGTTTGGAAAGCGCAGAAAAACGATGAACCGGCGAATCCATCGCTGAGAGTTCATCCATCTGTTTCAGTTCATATAAAGCCTGCTCTGCACGATTCATATTGATTCCTTAACAAATGACAGGAGCGCCGTTTGAAGAGCTCCTGTCTATTTTACATTTTATGATGCCTTTTTGCGGAAGAAACGACCGGCTGCTGAAACAGCGAATGCAATGAGTGCGACAATGCCGCATCCGACAATTCCCGAAACCGATGTTCCGGCTGGGCTGTCGCTTTCCTTGAATGCATAATCAGGCAGGAAGGATGTCGATTCCTGGATTGCGGAAGCAGTTCCTGCGGCTGAGCTTTCAATGCCGTAATTCTCTTCATCAAGCGCCATATTGGCAGCGTAGCCTTCTTCGCTGTTGCCAAACAGCGCCCATTCCAGACCGTCCGGATTGGAGCTTGCAAACAAGGAGAAGAGACCTCCGGTCACAAGTGCAAGAATGCCGAGGCACGCAAGCACCTGTCTGAGTGAGAATTTCGATTCAGAAGAATTTCTGTGAATTCCCTGAATCAGTTCGGGACGGGTTTCATACACAAAGCAGAGAACTGCGGCAGTGATCAAACCTTCGACAAGGCCGATTGCCAGATGGATCGGCAGCATCAATCCTGCAAATGCCCCAAACGGCAGTTCGGTAATGCCGGAAGCACTTGTTTCAAGAACAACCGAGAATGCGCCGAGCTGCAGTGTCACCACACAGCCAAGCAAAGAAGCCAGAATGATTTTTGCACGGGTGCCGGCTTTTTCACCCATGTTCGCAAAGAGCGAACTCTTCATAATCGGATTCCATATCAGATATGTTCCGATAAAGCATCCGTAGAAGGCCATATTCCATATATTGGCACCAAGTGCCATCAGACCGCCGTCCGCAAAGAACAGACATTGGGTTGTGAGAACTACGATCATGGACAGGAAACCTGCCTCAGGTCCAAGCAATGCGCTTAACAGCATGCCTCCGCATAAATGACCGCTTGATCCGGTACCGGGAATTGTATAGTTGATCATCTGACCGGCAAAGATGAGTGCGGCGGAAACTGCCATCACCGGAATTTTCTCAGCCTGATTCTCTTTTCTGATTCTTGAGATTGAATAAACTGCCGCTGCCCCTGAAGCCACAGCCATCCCGGCCGCAACCGGAGGCGCAAGCAATGCATCTGCCATATGCATAGAACAAAACCCCCTTTTGATGTAGAAATATTATCATTGTGCATTTCTGTTAATAAGCCCTCAGGGGGGATAAATCGGCACGCAGGCTCAAAAAACGATGGACAGATAACTTAACGGATTTATATAATATGTTTTATAGTGAACATAAAGGGGATTATGTGTAAAGTATATGGCGCGAACATCTGACAGAAGGATACAGATGACAAAACGGATGCTGAAAGAAGAACTGGTCAGAGTTTCCGCCTCACGTGATCCGGATGAAGTCACAATCAAGGAAATCTGCGAAGGGGCAGGTGTCAGCAGAGTCACATTCTACAAGTATTACGGCAGTGTGCATGATCTGATGGAAGAAACAGCGAAAAGCGCGATGGAGAAAATCTTTGAGGAGGGGGAACCGGATGCTTCAGAGATGGAGAACATCGTCCGCTATATCATGCTGAACAGATCGCTGTATCTGCTTCTGATTGAAAAGGGATATTACGAAAAATTCATGGCGGAATATCTGAAGAAGCGGATCAGACAGTCGGGGATTGCGGATGAAGAAAGCGAAATCACAAAAGCACAGACACAGTACGCAGTCAGCGGTCTTTCCGGCCTGATGCAGTACTGTCTGAAAACAGAACCTGATATCACGCCGAAAAAACTGGCGGCATTAATTTTAAGATTTCATAAATCCTGGGACAGCGATGTGTCTGAACTGAAGGATCTCTGATATGATTGCGGGACAGTGAGAACGATTATGGCAAAGAAGAAAAGAAGAAAGCGCAGACTGAAAAAATGGGTCAAAGCGGTGCTGGCAGTCATCGTCCTTTCAGCGATCACGTTTGCAGGTATCAGAATCTATACAATCTATGCCCAGTCTGCTGTAGATACGGAATATCGGTATGTCTATGAAAAACCTCTTGTCAGGGTGGATGAGACCATCCGCTATGATATGGAAGGCGGCATTTTCTACAAAACAGGAAATGACGAAGAACGCATTCCGGTTGTTTCAAAAACACTCGTCGTTTCCGAAGACGGTCAGGACTTCCATGACATCCGCACAGATGAGAGAGGCCGATTGATCACCGGCTGGTATGAAGGTGAGGACGGCAGATATTACTACACAAAAGATCACGGCTGGCTGATTGATGAATCAGGCGAGATTGAAGGCCGCTATTATGAACTGAATGCCGAAGGCAGAGTGCTTGATCACGAATGGGTGAAACGTGAAGAGGGAACTTTCTGGTATGAAGACGGTCAGAAGATCGGTCTTGAAAATGAAGATGCACTTCTCTTTGTTGAAGGGGAAGAAGGCTTCTATTATCTGAACGCTCAGAACGGAAATGCCCGCATTGAGAGTGATGAAGTCTTCCTGAGTGACGGCAGAAGGCTGCTCTATGATGAAAACGGTCATATCAGAACTGACATGATGAAACAGGAAAACGGACCGTATTACTGTCCGGTTCCCGAAAGTATGAAGATTGCCGAAGAAACAAAAATCATTCCGGTGAATGATCTTGTTCTGGCTCGTCATGAAGAAATAATGCGGTCGGTCAATCACCGCGGCTATCATATCGAAGCACCTGAGAATTCCTTAAAAGCATATATGCTTTCGTATGAACAGGGATACCAGTATGTGGAATGCGACATCCAGTTTACATCTGACGGGATTCCGGTACTGCTGCATAATGAAACGATCAATTCGGTTGCCAGAAACGCTGACGGCTCACCGATTGCCAATATGGTTCATATTTCCGAACTCACTTATGAGCAGGTACTGAACTATGACTTCGGCATTGCCTGCGGCGAAGAATATAAAGGTCTTAAGATCACATCCCTGGAAGCCTTCCTTGCTTTCTGCAAAGCTTACGGCATTCATCCGTATCTTGAAATGAAAGGAGAAACGGTCGATACCCAGGCAGAGGTTGATCTGTTGATGGCGATGGTCGACGCCGCGGGACTGAGAAATCAGGTGACATGGATCAGCTTCTCAAGAGAAGCACTGCAGTTTGTGATCAACCGCGACCCTGCACAGCGGCTCGGGTATCTGATCGGTGCAGCTCCGGACATTGCAGGCATTGCAGATTCACTGGCTGCCCAAAGAGCAGAGTCGATTGATATTTTCCTGGATGCGGCTCTGTCATCCGATCCGAAGATTGCAGAGATCTGCTCGGCGCGCGGGGTGCCGCTTGAGCTATGGACCGTGAACAATGAATCGGCTGTGCGCTCGCTTGACGCATATGTCAGCGGCATCACATCCGATTATCTGCACGCAGATGAAATCCGTGCAAACTGAGGCATATATCTGATATATGTGCCTTTTTTTCCTGCGGTGCTAAAATAATGTTGTCCAGGGAAGGAGAATCCGTATTCATGAAAAACGAATCACCGGTCTATATCACAGGCCATCAGCATCCTGATACCGACTCAGTCGCTTCCGCAATTGCGTATGCTTTTTTCAAACGGGCAAACGGAATCAAATCAATTCCGTGCCGGCTCGGAGATCTGAACAATGAAACGGAATACCTTCTGAAGCGTTTCGGTTTTGAAAAACCGCTTCTTTTAAAAGACGCAAGAATCACACTTGCCGATCTTGAACTTGATGAACCGGTTTCCATCACACCTGAAACAACCGTGCGTGATGCAATTTCCAAAATGCATGAATATGAACGCAACTCATTTGCGGTCACTCACGAAGACGGTACGATTGCAGGCTATGTTTCCAAAAGCGATCTGGCCAATATCGGCCTGGGCGATACGGCTGCCGAAATCGAGCTGCTGAAGCAGACAACCGTCGAAGAGATTGCGGAGACAATCGACGGAACAATTGTCTACAACGATGATCAGGTTCATTACAACGGAAAAACTTCGATTGTCGCACTGAACGAAACAAAGGTTGACAACTACAATGCGGAAGACAGGATTGTCATTGTCGGCAATGACACAGCCGCCCAGAAGCAGTTAATTGAAAAGGGTGCGGGAATGCTGATTGTCGTCTGGTCCAACGGCATCAAAGATGAAGTGAAAAAAGCAGCCGCAGAGTATCACTGCCCGATCATTCTGTCGGGACATGGCGCCATGAATACCAGCCGCTATCTGTTCTTCGCTCCGCCTGTCAGGCTCATCATGACCGATGATCCGATTACATTCCGCTCTGATGAATTTGCGGAAGATGCCGGAAACAAGATGCTGAAAACAAGATTCAGAAGCTATCCGGTGGTCAATGAGAAAAAGGTTTTATGCGGCTATGTTTCAAGATTCCATATTCTGAATCATAAAAACAAGAAGATCATTCTGGTCGATCATAATGAATTCTCACAATCCGTCCGCAATGTAGAAAAAGCACAGATTCTTGAAGTTATCGATCATCACAGAATCAATGACTTCGCAACAACCCAGCCGGTTTCATTCCGTAATGAAATCATCGGTTCAACCGCCACGATCATCGCAACGATGTTCCGTGAAAATCAGATTCCGATTCCGGCCAATCTGGCAGGACTTCTGCTTGGCGCATTGCTGTCGGATACCCTTGTGTTCCAGTCGCCGACAACCACCAGAAAGGATATCGATACTGCCAACATCCTGGCTGCACTGGCTGATCTTGATATTGATACATTCGCCAAAGAAATGTTTACGGCTTCTGCCTCCAGCATCAATCAGAGCATCTATGAAATGATTGTGCAGGATATCAAATACTATGACATCGGCGGCATCCGTACGATGATTTCGCAGACCATCGTGCCTTCGGTTGAGAAGATGAGAAGCAGGGAAATTGAAATCAGCCGCGACATGAACCGCCTGTATGAAAAGAAGGAGCTTGACCTTCTGGTTGTATGCTTTACTTCCGTTCTTGAAGATGGTTCGATCTTCTATACGGTCGGTGAAAAAGCAGACAAGATTCTGGATGTCTATCCTGATCTGCCCGGCGAAACCCATTCTGTTCAGCATGGTGTTTTCTCAAGGAAAAAGCAGATTGTTCCGGCCATCAACGAAGCACTTGAATTCTGAAAAACAAAGGATATTTCATGAACGAAGTATCCTTTTTCTTTATATGCATAAAGCAATCGTTGTATGATTAAGAAAACGGAGGGTTACTATGAATAATTTGTTACAGGTATTGCTCAGCAGCTTCACAAACCAGTCATCAGTTGACGCAACATCCCAGAAGACAGGTGTCAAAGGCGTCAGCGTCCTTACAATTCTTTCCTATGCACTTCCTCTGATCATCAAATTCATGACAAAGAATGCATCCAATACAAACGGTGCACAGTCGCTTCTCGGCGCATTGACCCAGCACAGAAGCACAAAGGCAATGCCTGAGCAGATTGCAGAAGCAGATGTAAATGACGGCGCAGCCATCATGAGACATATCTTCGGCGACAGCGAACAGAGTGCAGTTGAAGAAATCGCAACAAAGGCGAATGTTCCGGCAGCTGATGTCACAAGTGTTCTTGCGTCCATCGCTCCGACACTTCTTTCTTCCCTTTCTGCAGCTGCAACAGCCGGCTCACAGGCACAGGCAAATCAGAAGAAGGGCGTCGACCTTTCCGACGGTCTGGATGTATCCGATCTTGCGGCAATCTTCCAGAGCACCCAAAGCGGCAGCGGCATCGGCGGCATTCTCGGAACACTGCTTGGCGGCACAACACAACAGAGTGCTTCCGCAAAGGATGACGGCACAGCGCTTCTTTCTTCACTGCTTTCACTCATGAAATAATCAGAATCATTCAGGTGTCCGCACATGCGGGCATCTTTTTTTCTGAAATAAGCGGATGATTTCATATTTTGAACATATGGAAATTGTGATGTTTAGCGTATAATGAGCAGGAACTGGAGGATGATATGAAACTTGTTATTGGAAATGATCATGCCGCAACAGAACTGAAATTTCAGATCATGGCATATCTTGAACAGAAAGGAATCGAAGTGGTCAATGTCGGCACCGACACAAATGAATCATTCGATTATGCGATCGCTGCATATAAGGCAGGAAAGCTTGTCGCTGACCATGAAGTTGACGGCGGTGTATTAATCTGCGGAACCGGAATCGGCATTTCGATGGCTGCCAACAAAGTGAAGGGAATCAGAGCTGCAGCTTGTTCTGATCCGGTCAGTGCCAGACTGACCAAAGCACACAACAATGCAAACATCATCTGCTTCGGCGCAAGAATTGTCGGCCTTGAAACAGCCAAGGCAATTGTCGATGCATGGCTTGAAACTGAATTTGAAGGCGGCAGACATCAGCACAGAATTGATATGATTGCCGAGATCGAAGAAACACAGTCACTCAGCGCTGCACAGTAAAAAACATCTGAAAACAAAAAACGCTTCCTGAATTAAATCAGGAGGCGTTTGTCATTTCTTCAATGTTTTCTTTCTTCTCGGCTTTTTGACGGAATATCCGAATTTGCCAAGCAGCTCGCCGAGCGCGTAGTATTCGCCATGACTGTAGGCAATCAGGTCTGCCTTGCGCAGATCCAGCCTGCCATTTTCATCGAGATATGCATCATCGATATCGGTGCTGAGTACTTCGGCGATGAACATATCATGCGAACCGAGCTCAAGCACCTGTCTGACCTTGCATTCAAGACACACAGGACTTTCGGCAATCAACGGCGCATTGACATGTTTTGCTTTGGCACGGGTGATATGAAGATCATTTTCAAGTGCGAATTTATCAAGATCGCGGCCGCTTCTCACGCCGACAAAATCTGTTACTTTCGTCAGTCTGCGGTTTGTTGTACAGATGACAAATTCGCCGCTCTTCATGATGATATCGTGTGAATAGCGCTCCTTGCGGATCGAGACAGAAACCATGACCGGATCGGAACAGATCGTTCCTGCCCAGGCTGCCGTCATGACATTGTCTCTGCCGTTTTCATCGCGGCAGGTGATCATGACTGCCGGAATCGGATACAGCATATTTGAAGGTTTCCAGTATTGTCTGCTCATTGGCTCTCCTTTGAGTAAAAGAAAATCCGCATGGTGCGGATGATTTCAGGTGCCGGCAACAGGACTTGAACCTGCGACCTAATCATTACGAATGATTTGCTCTACCAACTGAGCTATGCCGGCCTGTGAAGCCATCTTATTATAGGAGAAAATGTTTTATTTCGCAATACATCAACAGCATTGACGCATCATGATATGCATGATAGAATGCCGAAAACTGAATACTGCAATCAAGGATAGAGGCGCAGTTGAGAAGAGTAGGTCCTGATCAGGGATGTTCGCAGCATCCGGAAAGACTGAAAGGCGAAACTGCCGAAGCGGAATGAGGCGCAAGTTCTGCTGGGCATGCGGAAAAGATCTGTATGACTGTCGCATTGGCGGAGTGCTATATGAATTGTGAAACCGATGAGGTACGTTGACGGCTGATGCACAATATTTATGAAGTATCAGCCGTTTATATATCCTGCAGTTTTTGGGGAAGGGAGAACAGAAATGAAAAACGAAATCTTCAAAGGTGCCTGCACGGCATTGATCACACCCATGAATGAATCAGGAGCTGTCGACTACGAGGCGTTCGGCAGACTCATCGACTGGCAGATTGAATCAGGAATTGACGCATTGCTGATTGCCGGAACAACAGGTGAGGGCAGCACGCTGAGCGATGATGAACATCAGGAAGTTCTGCGCTTTGCATTTGAAAGAGCTGCCGGCAGAGTTCCGATGATTGCCGGCACCGGTTCCAATGACACGGCTTATGCAGTTGAGCTGACAAAAGCCGCATGTGAAATCGGCTATGATGCAAACCTGATTGTGACGCCGTATTACAACAAAGCAACCCAGAACGGTCTTGTCAAAATGTTTCAGATGATCGCTGACGCATCAACAAAACCGCTTGTTCTTTATAACATTGCCGGCCGTACCGGCATCAACATCGCACCTTCAACATTCGCAAAGCTCAAAGGCTACCGCAACATTGCGGCAATCAAGGAAGCCAGCGGCAACATTTCCCAGGTTGCGGATATCGCGGCTCTTGTCGGGGATGAAATGGCAATCTATTCCGGCAATGACGATCAGATCGTTCCGATTCTTTCACTCGGCGGTTCCGGTGTGATTTCCGTACTGTCAAATCTTCTGCCGAAGGAAACAAGTGAAATGTGCAGAAAGTTCATGGAAGGCGATACAAAGGGAGCTCTGGAAATGCAGTTGAAGTATCTTCCTTTGATCCATGCACTGTTCTCGGAAGTCAATCCGATTCCTGTCAAGGCTGCCATGGCTGCGATGGGATACGGTGCTGATTATCTCAGAATGCCTCTGACACCGATGGAAGAAGAACACCGCAATGTGCTCTTTGCTGAAATGAAGAAGCTTGGATTGATCGGGGAGTAAACAGATGAGAATAATACTTTACGGATATACCGGCAGGATGGGACAGATGCTTGTGTCTCTTCTGGCAAAGCATCCTGAACATGAAATCGCTGCCTATGTTGCAATTGATTCAAACCTTGAAAATGACAGATGCTATCGCAGCTTGGCGGACTGTAGTGCAGAAGCGGATGTATTGATTGATTTCTCAAATCACGCTTCCGCAAAGGAAATCACTGAATGGTGTGTCAGCCATAAAATGCCTGCAGTGATCTGTACAACCGGACATGACGCAGATGAAAAGCAGATGATCCGGGATGCTTCGGAAACAATTCCCGTCTTCCTTTCGGCAAACATGTCAATCGGAATTGCCGTACTGGCCCGGATTGCCCGTGAAGCGGTGAAGATGTTCCCTGATGCGGATATTGAAATTGTCGAAAAGCATCATAACCAGAAGCTCGATGTGCCGAGCGGCACCGCATTGCTGCTGGCGGATGCGATCAAAGAAGAAAGAAGCGAAAGCGAATATGTGATCGGCAGACATGAAAACGGCAAGCGCAGAAAAGAAGAAATCGGAATTCATTCACTGCGCCTTGGCTCGGAAGTCGGAACACATGAGATCTATATCCATACCGGAAACGAATGCCTGACGCTTTCCCATGAAGCACAAAGCAGAGCAGTGTTTGCGGATGGGGCACTGGCAGCGGCAGAGTATCTGATTACCTGCGGCCCCGGTCTTTACAACATGAACAACATGATCGCAAAGTAATCAAGACTGAATTCACAGATACCCTTAACGGATGACAGGAGGTTGCCATGACAGACTGGCTGAAAGAAGCGAAGGAAATTGAACCCGGACTGATTGAATTACGAAGAAAGCTGCACCGCCATCCGGAAGGCGGAAACTGTGAATTTTTTACTTCACAGCTGTTGATTGACGAACTGGAAAAGTGCGGCGTTGAAGTGACAAGAATGCTTGAAACCGCAGCCGTCGGAATTCTGAGAGGAAAATACGAAGGCAGAACAGTCGCACTCAGAACAGATATGGATGCGCTGCCTCTGCAGGAAAATACAAACCTTCCGTTTGCATCGGAAATCGACGGATTCATGCATGCCTGCGGCCATGATCTGCATATGAGTGCTCTGATCGGCGCCGCAAAGCTTTTGAGCGCACACCGTGATGAACTGCATGGAAATGTCGTCTTTCTTCTGCAGCCGGCTGAAGAAAATGCCGGCGGTGCGGAAAGAATGATCAAGGCAGGTGCGCTGAACGGAGTTGATGCTGTATTCGGCGCCCATGTCAATCCGGAAATGAAAGCAGGGACAATCGGCATTAAATACGGCCGCTTTTATGCCGTATCGACAAGATTCAACATCACCGTGCACGGCAAAGGCTGCCATGGCGCAGAGCCGGAAAACGGAATTGATCCGCTCTATGCAGCATGCAAAATGTGCACTGCTCTGAAGGAGCTGACCGGCATCCATAATGGAAAGCGGGATGTTGTTTCCATCGGTATGATCCAGGCGGGTAAAGTCAGAAATGTCATTCCCGATGAAGCAAATTTCATGGGCATTCTCAGAACCATGAGCTTTGAAAACAGAGAGCTGATGGTCGGAAAGATTCTGGATATCATTGCGTCGATTGAAGAAGAAACCGGTGTCTATGCAGAAACCGAAATCATCTACAGCTATCCGGGTGTGGAGAACCATGATGCCGAAACAACTCTTGCATTGAAGGCTGCAGAAAAAGTACTTGGCAAAGAGAATGTCATCAATATGGAAAAGGGAACCATGACATCGGAAGATTTCGGATATTTCCTGCTGGAAAGACCGGGCTCGTTCTATCACATCGGTGTCAGCTCGAAAGCTCCTCTGCATTCGCCTGAATTCAATCCTGATGAAAGTGCGATTGCCGTCGGGGCTGCGGCACATGCGGCAATCCTGAGTGAATATCTGAATTCACATTAAACACAAAAAATGAACCGGGCGACCGGTTCATTTCATTTGTTAACGGATATCGCGGATGCTTTCCTTTGAAATGACTTCAAAGGGAATGAATTCATGGCATCCGTTTCTTTGATAGGAGATCCTCATCAGAAGATCATCAATGCTTTTCTTGGCCATCGCTTCCGTATCCTGACGGATGGTTGCGATTCTCGGAATGGTGTAGCGGGAATATTCAATCCCGTCAAAGCCGATCAATGAGATATCATCCGGGACATTCAGTCCGCTGTCTGTGAAGGCACGCAGTGCGCCGATTGCGATCATGTCGCTGTGGGCAAATACAGCGGTAAGATCCGGATATTTTTTCAGTAAGCGCTTTGCTGCCCTGAAGCCGTCATCCATTGAGAAGCGGGAAGCGACAAACTGCTTTTCAAGATCAAATTCAATATCGTGTTTTTTCAGACAGTCAACGGCTCCCGAGAGTCTGGCTGAAGTAATGCCTTCCTCGTTGTAGCTCATATGGCCGCCGATAATGCCGATTTTTGTGTGGCCGTTATGAATCAGAAGTTCAAGTGCGGCATAGCTGCCTTCATAATCATCCGTCGCAAATGAGGACAGAAGAGAGCTTTCAATTTCCGATGCATCGGCTGATACGAGGGTGCTCGGTGTTTTCAGTTCGGAAAATGATTTGCGGAAATGATCGAGATTGCCGCCGAGGAATATCATGCCCCGCGGTCTGCGCTCTGTTTCAATTTTCTTGGCTGCTTCGATTTCGTTGTCTGCTTCATCCAGAAAGATGACGGTGGCTGTTTCATGGCTGTTTCTCAGCTGCAGCTGTATTTTTTCAAGAATGTCTTCAAGGAAAACATTCTGTGTTCCTTTGACAAAGATTGTGATTGCGCTGGAGGCTGTCTGCTTCAGATGCTTGGCATTGGCATTGGGCTGAAAGCCGGATTCCGCTATAACCTTTTCAATTGTCTGACGGGCCTGTTCAGAAACATCATGATGATTGTTGATCACCCTCGACACGGTTCCGATGCTGTAGCCGGAAAGTCTGGCGATATCCTTGATTGTTGCCATGGACATGTCCTCCTGTTGTTCAAGTCAGTTAATTATAATCGATTTATTGTGAATTGAAATGATTTTAACCAAGTAATTGAGCTGTTTTATAATAAACGGGAAGGAGTGCGCAAATGGAAAGAAAATTCAGAAGCGGAGAGATTGTCCGTCATTTCAAAAGAGAAACGACAGACGGCTCTGACAGCACATATTTATATAAAATCATCGGCGAAGCGGAACATACCGAAACAGGTGAAAAACTGATGGTCTATCAGGCTCTGTACGGGGATGAAAGAACCTATGCAAGACCGCTGGCGATGTTCATGAGTGAAGTCGATCATGAAAAATATCCTGAAATCAGACAGAAATACCGTTTTGAATCAGATCGGGAACGGATGACATTTCAGACTCGGTTTTCTTCATACGTCAGTGATGAAGGAGCCTGTGTTTCATCCATGATGATTGATTACGGTGAAATGAATTGTGAAGAGATTGATATCGATACATTCACCGTATATATGCATTCATATGTGAGTGCAGGCTCTGACAAAGGAAAGCCATATGCATACTATGATGCTTCAAAACCTCTGAAACCGGTCAGTGTACAACTGAAGGGTTCAAAAGCAGTGATTCATTTTGAAAAAGCAAAGGCACCCTTACTGACATGGCTGAAGGAAGGAAGAAATGCGCCGGCTGAAATTCATTTTGAAATCATTCAGAATAAACCGGCAGTTCTCAGAACAAAAGACGGCAGAGTGCTTTCTGTCGATGCGGATTATATTTCAGATGCATCTTCCTGGAAGGATCTTGAAAACGAAGAGCTTGCCCGTTTTGAATCACGCAAAGCTGCCGTCAGTTATCAGTTTCATCAGGGTACAAACGGCAAGCTGATTGTTTACTTCCACGGCAACGGGGAGGGTGATCTTCCGGAAAGAACAGATAACAACTGCGCGCAGATTCTTGCCAACAGAGGAGCAGTATGCTGGACAACTGAAGCGAAAGAAGTCTTCGGCGATGCGAGTGTGATGGCATTCCAGGCACCGGATATGTGGTACATGGCCATCAGGGATCATCTTTGTGAAGCCTGCTATGAAGAAATTATGCAGGTGGTTAAAGAAAACGGCATCGACCGGAATGAAATCTATCTGGCCGGGATTTCAGCCGGCGGCTTTATGTCGGTGCGCATGATCATCGCTTATCCGGATCTTTTCAGAAGTGCAATGATCACATGTCCTGCCCTTGATGCGGCAAATGCCCGCAGCCATACCGATGATGCAGTTCCGACGGATGAAGAATTAAAAAAGCTTCTGGATTCGGATACCGGAATCTGGCTTGTGCAGGGAGAAACAGACAGTGCTGTCGATCCTGAATTATGCGCAAAGCGGATCTGGAATATTTTAAGTGAAAACAAAAATGTGACATGCAGAAAGCATTCACGTTCAGAAGGCTCAGGCTATACGGGATATGAAACAGATGACGGGAAGTACCGGATGAGTCTTTATGAAACATATGACCTTCACACGATCGTCGGGATCTCGGGTGAAGAAAGAAACGGCGGCGTCATCCGCTGCATGGAAGATTATGACTGCGACTCTGTTGAGACAGAAGTGTCATACAATGATCACTGGACATGGATCTTTACATTCCGCAATGATCCTGAATCGAGTGACGGTACCCATATCTTTGAATGGGCACATGAATACGGGAGAAAGTGAAATATGAATAGAATTGATGAAACAATGCTGAGTGAATTCAGAAATGAATTCAGAAAAGATGCACATGCAAAAAGCGCTCAGGCTGCCTGTGCACGGACCGAGATCAAGGATCTTGTTTTCCTGCCGGGCAATGCAGCAAAGCTTTCCGGTGACTTTTCAATCGAAATCAAAACATCAGCCGTGACAGCCCAGGAGAAAAGCGGCAGATGCTGGATGTTTGCGGCCCTCAACATCATCCGTGAAAGAATCGGAAAAATCTGCGGCATCAAGGATTTTGAACTCTCTGAAAACTACGAAGCTTTTTATGACAAGCTTGAAAAAGCAAATAATGTTCTTGAAATGGCAATCCGTTATGCAGACTGTGATCTGGATGATCGAATGATGGAATATATCCTGGACGGCGTACATGACGGCGGCTATTGGGATATGGCAAAGGACCTCATCAAAAAGTATGGCGTCATGCCGAAGTGGGTGATGCCCGAAACTTATCAGTCAAGCCATACGCAGACATTCCTGAAGATGTACAACTCACTGTTAAGAAAAGATGTCTGCGAACTCAGGAAGCTGATTCGTGAAGGAAAAGATGTCACGGAAAGAAAGAAGCAGATGCTTGCGGAAATCTATAAGGCAGAGTGCATCGTCTATGGCGAACCGCCCGAAACATTCAGTTTCGAATACAGAGATCAGAACGGTGACTTCCATGCGGATTATGATCTGACACCGAAAGAATTCTTTGATCGATATGCCGATCTTGATCTTGATGAATTCATTACAGTCACCAATGAACCGACCGGTCACAAGAAGATGAATCATCCGTATCAGTTCCATTACATCGGTTCAATGGCTGAGGGAAATGTGTACTGCCTCAACCTTGAGATGGAAGAACTCAAGAAGCTGACAATCGCGCAGCTGCAGGATGGGATGCCGGTGTGGTTCGGATGTGATTCAGGTGCCTATGGCGACAGGCAGGACGGTGTCTGGGATCCGGAAAGCTTTGACTATGCGAATGTGCTTGGCGGAGCGGATTTCTTTATGAACAAGAAAGACCGCCTGGAATACCGTGATTCCTTCGCAACCCATGCGATGATTCTGACCGGCGTCAATCTCGGCAAAAACGGAAAACCGGACAGATGGAAGATTGAAAACAGCTGGGGAAAGGAAGTCGGAAAGAACGGCTACTTCGTATGCAGTGACAGATACTTTGATGAATTTGTATATGAAGTGATTATCCAGAAGAAATATCTGAGTGAAGAGCAGAAGCAGATGCTTGAAATGAAAGCGGATGAACTGCTTCCGTGGAATGTATAAGAGAGGTGTATATGATTTTTGTCGGCTATCCGAAATGCAGCACCAGCAGAAAAGCAGAGAAATGGCTGCAGGAAAGAAATATTTCCTATGACTTCAGAGATATCACAATTGAAAATCCTTCTTATGATGAACTGAAAGAGTGGCATCAGAAAAGCGGACTTGATCTCAAGCGCTTCTACAATACAAGCGGCAGATTGTACAAATCCATGAATCTCAAGGATCAGATCAAAGAGATGAGCGAAGAAGAACAGTACAGGCTGCTGTCAACCGACGGCCTTCTTGTAAAGCGGCCGATTGTCATTGACGGGCAGAGCATTCTTGTCGGCTTCAAAGAGCAGGAATGGATCGATCATTTCGGCTGATTTTCCATCATGCATGTTCACAAAACATGCAGTTCATTGTAATATGTGAGCGCTTAGAAAGAGAGATGAAATATGATTGAGAAATTGTCGGCAGTCGTCGCTGATATTGACGGTACACTTTGCATGAAAGGGGGCAATCTTCAGCCCCGCACACGTGCTGCACTGCAGAGACTTCACGAACAGGGAGTGCTGTTCGGTGTGGCAAGCGGCAGACCGATGGACAGAAGAATCCTTGATCTTGCAAAACAATGGGATCTCGGCTTTGAGTTTGATCTTGCGATCGGCATGAACGGCGGTGATCTTTATGATAAGTCAACCGATGAAATCAAGCATTTCTACCAGCTGAAAAAAGAAGATGTCAGAACAATCCTCAAAATGCTCGAAGGACTTGATCTCAACGCCATTGTCTATGTCAACGGATATGATGAGATCAACGCACTCCGCATGGATGAATTCCTGAAGGATTCCGTCCGCCGCAATCACTCGATCGTTGAAATCGGCGACATCGACTTTGTCAGCCGTCATGATACAGGCAAGATTGAATGCCATATGAAACCGGCAGTCAAAGCCGAAATGATGAGAAGAATCGAAGCAAATCCGAGCGACCGCTGGACGCATGTCACAACATTTGAGATCGAAGATCACAGCACGGTTGAATTTGTCGATCCGCATGTCAACAAGGGACTTGCATTAAGAAACTTCTCCGTGCAGAGCGGTATTCCGCTTTCTGAAATCATGGCATTCGGCGATATGGAAAATGATATCGGCTTACTGAGAGAAGCAGGCTGGGGTGTCTGCCTCAAAAACGGTTCGGACGATACAAAAGCCGTCGCCCAGGCTATCACAGAATATGAATGCCTTGAGGACGGCGTAGGAAGATATCTTGAGGATCATTGGTTCAACAGATAAGGTTATGAAAAGAAGAAGCACGCGGCTTCTTCTTTTTTAAACGGGCTGATATCTGGATTGTACAAAGCGGACAAACAGCGATTCATTGCGGCTGAGATTTTCGGCATATACAAGTCCGTAATAGAAATCGATGAAAGGTCTGATATCAATCATGGCAAGATCAGGATCGGGATGCTGAAGCACGATTGTTCTGTCTTCAACCAGAATTCCCATTCCTTCTTTGAGCAGTTTCAGATTGGCTTCGATTCTGCTTTCCGAAACAATTTCAGGAAAGACGCCTGCATTCCTGCATGCCTTGCGGAACATTGCGTTGAATGCATTTTTTTCAGCAGGGATCAGAAGCGGAAGTTTATCAAGATCATTCAGCGAAAGCTGAGTCCTGCCTGCGAGTTTATGCGTTTTCGGAACGACCGCAACCAGTCTTCCTCTGCCGTTGATCACCATTCTTTCCGGTTTGGGATAATCGGCAGGGTAGGCCATCGTAATCAGATTGAGCCTTCCTTCCTTCAGCTGCAGGGCAAGCTCATCGAGCGCATTTTCGTATGTTCTGATCTGAATGCCGGGGTATTTTTTGCGGAATGCAATGACATTCTCAGTCATTGTATAAAGGTGGGAGTAATGGGAACAACCAAGTTTGAGAATATCATTTTCTTCACTGTCCCATCTGAGCAGTGCGCTTTCCAGATCCTTCTCTGCATTGATGGCTCTTTTGGCATACGGCAGCACAAATTCCCCGAAGTCGGTTAAGGTCATTCTTCGGGTTGTTCTGTTCAGAAGTGCTTTGCCCAGTCTTTTTTCGAGGAGCTGAATGTGCCTCGTCAGAGAGGACTGCGATGTGTTGAGCTTTTCGGCAGCACCGGAAAAATTCTGTTCTTCGCTGAGTATAACGAATTCTTTCAGATATTGTGTATTCATAAGTCCCTCTGATTTCATTATCATGTGAGATCAGCGGTTAATCAATGAAAAGTTGAAATGAAAACGAATTGTCTGAATCGGGTTTCCTCTGCGTGCTACAATAAATACAGAAAGATTACCGCTTGATAAGGAGAAAAAATAATATGATTCCCGAAAAGTACAGGAACTACATGTTCAACGAGAATGATTTTCTGCCCGAAGATTATCACGTTGACGATCCCGAGAAACTGAAGTATCTGAAGATTGCGGCTGCGATGATTTCAGATGACATCGATATTCTCGGAAACCCGAAAAAAGTTCAGGAGAGCGATCCCGACTTATGGCTGCTTGACCGTCTTTTAAACAAAGAAGAAGTCAAGCTTCTGACGTCCTTCAAAAAGAAGAGAACAGTCAAGCTCTCTCTTGAAGAGATTGCCGAAAGAAACAAGCTCAGCATTGATGAAACAAAGAAGCTTGTCGACCACATTGCAGAGATCGGTCTGCTTGAATTCGACCGTGAAAATGAAGACCGCCACCGTCAGTATTTTGTCCCGAAGTGGGTTGTCGGTTCAGGCGAATACATGATGATGAACGGCGCACTGACAAAAGAACATCCGGAAGTTGCCACATTCTTCAATTACGCTTCCAGTGTTCCGGTCGGCAAGGTTGCTCATATGGTACCTCCGGGAGGAGGGGGACTCGGCATGCATGTCATCCCGGTTGAAAAGGCAATCGAAGCCAACAGTGAAGCTGTTTCCCTTGAAAAGCTTTCCTATTGGTTAAAGAAGTATGACAAATACTGTCTTGATATCTGTTCCTGCCGCCGTCAGCAGTCGATCCGTGGGGAAGGAACGGGCGACATTGAAGATTACTGGTGCATCGCAGTCGGCGATATGGCGGAATACCTTGTGGAAACACATAAGGATGCTTATTACTGCACATATGACGATGTCATGAAGGTTCTCAAGCGCGCCGAAGAAAGAGGCTTTGTACATCAGATCACCAACCTCGATGGCGAAGGAAAGATCGTCGGCATCTGCAACTGCCCGCACGGCGTGTGCAATGCCTTACGTACAAGCCAGCTGTTCAATACTCCGAATATGTCTGCTTCCGCTTACCGTGCACATGTCGATACCGAAAAATGTGTTGCCTGCGGCAAGTGTGTTGAGATCTGTCCGGTCGGCGCCGCAAAGCTCGGTCAGAAGTTATGCCGCAAAGACGGTTCACAGGTAACCTATCCGAAGACGGAACTTCCTGATCTTGTGAAATGGGGACCTGAGAAGTGGAACAAGAATTACCGTGAAGACGCGAAGATCAATACCTATCAGACAGGAACTTCGCCCTGCAAGAGCGCATGTCCGGCCCATCTGGCTGTTCAGGGCTATATCCGTATGGCTGCCGAAGGCAGATATATGGATGCGCTGAAGCTCATCAAGCAGGACAATCCGCTGCCGGCAGTCTGCGGCGCCATCTGCAACCGCAGATGCGAAGAGCGCTGTACACGAGGCACGATCGATTCACCGGTTGCGATTGATGAAATCAAGAAGTTTATCGCATCTCTTGAGCTGAATGCAGAAAACAGATATATCCCCGAATGCGGAAACGACTTCGGTGATGAATGGGGCGATGATTACAAGGTCGCCATCATCGGTGCCGGTCCTTCCGGACTCTCCGCAGCCTATTATCTGAGACTGAACGGCTACCCGGTCACCATCTTTGAAAAGAACGAAGAACCCGGCGGCATGCTGAAATACGGCATTCCTTCCTACCGTCTTGATCATTCCGTCATCGATGCGGAAATCGAAGTGATCAAAGCAATGGGGGCTGAATTCAGATGCGGCGTTGAAGTCGGCAAGGATGTAACAATTCCCGAACTGCGTGAGCAGGGATACAAGGCATTCTATCTTGCCATCGGCTTGCAGAACGGCCGTAAGGCAGGAATTGAAAATGAAGAATACGCAAAGAGCGGCGTTGAATTCCTGAGAGAAACAAGCTTCAATCATGAAAAGACACTCTCCGGAAAAACGGTTGTGATCGGTGGGGGCAATGTGGCAATCGATGTCGCAAGAACTGCTTTAAGAGCAGGCAGCGATACGGTTGAGATGTATTGCCTTGAAGGTCCGAAGGAAATGCCGGCTGCGGCTGATGAAATTGCCGAAGCACGAGAAGAAGGCGTTACCATCAAGAACTGCTGGGGACCGAAGAGAATCCTTGTTCAGGATGGTAAAATCTCAGGTATTGAAATGAAGCAGTGCGTTCAGGTATATGACAAATCCGGCAGATTCTCACCTGTCTATGATGAAGATGAAACAAAGGTTGTACCTTGTGAAAATGTCATCCTCTCAATCGGTCAGGCTGCTGTTTACGGAGACATCCTGAAAGATACAAAGGCAGTGATCAGAAAGAACGGAACGGTTGAAGCTGACCGTGTCACATTGCAGACTGCGGAAGAAGATATCTTCGCCGGCGGCGATGTTGCATTCGGCGCAAGATTTGCAATCGATGCAATTGCGGACGGCCGTGCAGCTGCGGTTTCCATCCACCGTTATGTCCATCCGGGTCAGTCGCTGACAATCGGCAGAGATCTGAGAGAATTCATTGAACTTGACCGCGATGATATCAGAGTGGAAAGCTATGACAATTCACCGCGTCAGGCGCCGGGCATGAGAGCAGGCAAAGCGAAAGACACATTCGATGATCTGCGTTTACCGTTAACGGAAGAACAGGTCAAAGCAGAAGCCGCCAGATGTCTTAAGTGCGGTGCAACGACTGTCGATGTCAACCGCTGCATCGGCTGCGGCTTATGCACAACCAAGTGTGAGTTTGATGCGATCCGTCTTGAAAGAGACATGCCTCAGAACACGAAGATGCTGACGGCTGAGGAAAGCAAGCTCAAGGCAATCATCCCTTACGCACTCAAGCGCGAAATCAAGATCAGATTCAACAAAAAGTAAGCATTGAAAAAACTGCAGTTTCCAAAAGCTGCAGTTTTCATTTGTTCTCCGAGAGTTCGCAGATGATATTGATCTTGTCAATTTCACGGTAGTCATTTTTGAAGAAGGCATAATAGGCGCCGTAGATCTTGTATGTCAGTGTCAGATCGGTCCTGACATCTCCTTTCAATTCCGGAGAGAGTGAATAGAACAGCTCTTTGAGCGCATATTCTATTTTTTCGGGAAGTGCGGATGTCCGGCTGCCTGAGAATAAAATGGAAATCAGAGAGTTGTTTGCCTGAAATGCATTCATCAGCTGACGTGCAAACCCGGACGGATCGCTGATAATCATTTCCGAAGAAGGCAGTGATTTCAGAATCCGTTCGATGATATCATTTTCCAGTTTTTCGGAAAGATCATAAATATCGCGATAGTAGGCGTAGAAGGTGGATTTATTGATATCCGCCTTTTCGCATAATTCGGTGATCATGATTTTTTCGAGCGGTTTTGACGCTCTCATTTCGAGAAATGCATTGATGATGCGGCGGACGCTTTTCGGTGTTTTCTGCATGCTGATACCCTTTAAAACCGACAGATGACTGAAAGTGTCGGTTTTCCGACTTTTCAATCAATCAGATGAGTGAATTGTCCTTCTGATTTGATTATATTGAATTCGGATCAAAAAACAACCAGTGTCGGATTCTGATACTGAAAAAGGAGGACTTATGGATTTCTATGGTTTTTATACAGGAACTGAGTTTGAAGCACATCGTTTCCTCGGACATCATTTTACAGACGAAGGAGTCATATTCAGAGTCTATGCCCCGGCCGCTTCAAGAATCTGCCTGATCGGTCAGTTCAACAACTGGCAGGAACAGGAAATGAAGCGCATCTATGACGGCCAGTTCTTTGAATGCATCAACAAGGATGCAAAAAACGGTGACCTCTACAAATACCGTGTATATAAGAAAGACGGAACATTTATCGATCATGCCGATCCGTATGCATTCTGTTCAGAACTGCGTCCCGGCACCGCATCGGCTGTCTTTGATATGTCGAAATATCAGTTCAATGACCGCAAATGGATGAGCAGCCGCAATGACCGCAGAAACGAAGCACTCAATATCTACGAACTGCATTTCGGTTCATGGCGCATGAACGGAAAGAAATGGTACAGATATGATGAACTCGGAGACATTCTGATTCCTTATCTCAAGCAGCAGGGATACAACTACATCGAAATCATGCCGCTGAATGAATATCCTTCCGATGAATCATGGGGTTATCAGGCTACCGGCTTCTTCAGTGCAACTTCAAGATATGGCACACCTGATCAGCTGAGAGCTTTCATTGATCAGTGCCATCAGAACGATATCGGTGTCATTCTTGACATCGTCACGGTTCACTTTGCGGTCAATGACTATGCATTGTGGAATTTCGACGGCACAAGTCTCTATGAATATCCCAACAATGCAGTCGGCTACAGTGAATGGGGCTCCTGCAACTTCATGCATTCCAGAGGCGATGTCTGTTCCTTCCTGCAGTCTGCATCACTCTTCTGGCTGGAAGACTATCACTTTGACGGCTTAAGAATGGATGCGGTCGGCAATCTGATCTACTGGCAGGGAAACCAGGCCCGCGGTGAAAACATGGATGCGATCCGCTTCATCAAAAATATGAATGCAGGCCTCAAGGCAAGAAAGCCTGAGTGCATTCTGGCAGCCGAAGATTCAACTGCCTATCCGGATGTATGCAAACCCGTGAGTGAAGGCGGTCTTGGATTTGATTACAAGTGGGATATGGGCTGGATGAATGACACCCTCAGCGTCTTTAAAATCGAACCGAAATACCGCAGTGAAAACTACCATAAGCTGACATTCTCCATGGCTTATTTCTACAACGAAAGATTTCTGCTGCCTCTGTCCCATGATGAAGTTGTCCACGGCAAAGCGACGATCTTACAGAAGATGGGTGGCGAATATGAGAAGAAATTCGGCATGGGCAGAACCCTCTACATGTATATGTACACCCATCCCGGCAAGAAGCTGATCTTTATGGGCAGTGAGTTCGGCCAGTTGAGAGAATGGGATGAAAAGCGCGAACAGGACTGGGATATGCTGAAGTATCCGCTTCATGACAGCTTCCGTGATTACATGTGCAGATTGAGTCACATTTATCTCGAACATCCTGCTTTATGGAAACATGATTATGACCGCAGCGGCTTTGAATGGAAAGAAGCGGATATGGTCAAAGAATGTGTTTATGCCTACTACCGCAAGAGTGAAGAAGAAACAATCTTCACAATCCTCAATCTTTCCGGCACTCCTAAGAAATACACACTTTCAAAGATGCAGGGAAAGAGACTGGAACTCCTGCTGGATACCGATGATGAAACATTCAGCGGAAGCTCAAAGGTTCTGCCTGTTCTCAATCCGGATGATCGCGGAGCAATCTTCATGACACTTGAGGCAAACAGCGGCAGGATGTATCTTGTCAAAGATGCAGTGACCGAAGAAAAGAAAGAGGAAGCACCGAAGAAAAAAAGAGGCAGACCTCTGAAAGAAAAGAAGAGCTGAATCAGTGAAAAACCGGAGCCTTGAAGAAGGGCTCCGGTTAATGCCGGAAACTCATTTGAGGGTGTGGTTTTGGATTGTAGTCGTTGTAATCTCTGGCATCAATGATCATATCAGCCATGATGATCATATATTCGATCAGCGTTTCCGGCGTTTCCGGACGCTTTCCAAACACATCCTCCACGAGATCCTGTGTTCTTTCCCACTTGTCCATAATATCTTCCTTTCTGAATGATTGATCGGGTGGAACATGTGATGCGGTGAAAATTACAAGTTATTCTTTTGCTATACTTATTATGACAGCTGTGAATGGATGAAACCATACAGAGTTTTGTGAAATTTTTGTGAGCTTTTGCGCAAAACATACAGATATAAGAAAGAGAGTATTGTTTTTGTGAATATTGATGATGTAGAAATTGTGGAATATACCGAAGGCGACCGAAGAGCACGTTTATTTGTGGTGGACGGGGCAATGCAGAGTGCAACATATATCGATAAAGAAATGCGCAATGAACTGAATTTTGAATATATGCGCTGCTTTGCAGAACTCAGCAAACTCCATGAGAAATATGAAAGTGTACTCATGATCGGGGCAGGCATGTTCTCCTATCCGAAATATCTGATTTCCCATGATCCGGATGTAAGGGTGGATGCGGTTGATCCGGATGAAGACATGTTTGATTATGCATGTGCATATTTTTATCTTGATGAGCTGATTCATGATTATGATCTTGAAAACAGTGAACGGCTCCGCTTTATGGAAACGGACGGCCGCAGCTGGCTCTCTGAATGCGGTCTGAAATATGACATTATCATCAATGATGCATTTGACGGATTTGAGCCGGCAATCGATCTTTGCACGAAAGAGGCTTCAGGCCTGATCCATGATCATCTGAATGAAGGCGGAATGTATCTCTGCAATGTGCCGGGATATAACGAAGAAGATGAATCACTGTTTCTGAAGGGAATCATGAAGACACTTTCTGAAGAATTCAGATATGTATTTGCACTCAAGGCTAAAAAGGGCAGCTACAAGGGTTCGAGCATGAACTATATCGTCCTGGCTTCCGATGCGATTGATCAGTGTCCGGATGCGGTTGAAATCGATCTTTCGGATGCGCCGGTATTTGAAGATACGGATCACGAAGGAATTTACAACACAATTGACTGGTTCTGAATCAGATGACTTCCGGGTCATCTTTTTTAATTGTTGAAATGATTCTGAAAGAAGGAAACTGAATCTTTTCATTTATTCATGAAAAGAATTCTCATGAAAGGGATGCAATTGATATTTTTTGAAGAAGCGTGCAGGAATCCGCATCCTCAAAAGTATCTGTGAAAGTTTATAATGAAAGCAGAGATCGAAGTATCTGAAAAACATAATTGAATACTGGAGGAAACAGAACATGACGCATCATGAAGACGGAAAGATGTGGGCTCTTGTCAAGGAAAAAAGAGAACGCGGTCTTTGGATGAGAAGAGTACCGATTCCCGAAGTCGGTACAAATGATGTGAAGATCAAAATCCGCAGAACAGCGATCTGCGGAACGGATGTTCATATCTATGAATGGAACAGATGGGCACAGAATACCATCAAAACAGGCATGACGATCGGTCATGAATATGTCGGTGAAATCGTTGAAGTCGGTGCCGGTGTACGCGGCTTCAAAGTCGGTGATCTGGTCAGCGGCGAAGGACATATCACATGCGGTAAATGCCGCAACTGTCTGGAAGGACACAAGGAAAACTGCCGCAATGCCAAAGGTGTCGGTGTCAACAGAAACGGTGCATTTGCCGAATACCTCGTCATTCCGTGGGTCAACGTATGGCCTTGCTCTCCCGATATTCCTGAAGAGATGTATGCAATCTTTGATCCGTTCGGAAATGCGGCACATACAGCTCTGACCTATGACGTGCTGGGTGAGGACGTTCTGATCACCGGTGCGGGCCCGATCGGCTGTATGGCGGCCGCAATTGTCAGATTCGCAGGAGCACGCAATGTCGTTGTGACTGACTTCAACCAATACAGACTTGATATGGCAAAGAAACTCGGCGCAACTCATGTCGTCAACCTGAATGAAGGCAGACTGCCTGATCTGATGCCGAAGATCGGCATGACCGAAGGCTTTGATGTCGGTCTTGAAATGTCCGGTTCGCAGACCGCTCTCAATGACATGATCCACAATATGAAACACGGCGGAAACATCGCTCTGCTCGGATTACAGGATGTGGATGCGACGGTGGATCTCGAAACCGTGATTTTCAACGGTCTTGCCCTCAAGGGAATCTATGGCCGCAAGGTGTGGGATACATGGATCAAGATGACAACGATGCTGCAGGCAGGTCTTGATATCTCACCGATCATTACCCACCACTTTGATGCCCGTGATTATGAAAAGGGATTTGAAGCAATGATATCGGGTCAGTCCGGCAAGGTTATTCTTGACTGGATGCATCTGTATGACGAAAAGGAGTAAATCATGGATCGCAATGAAGTATTGAAATATTACGCTGATGAAGTATCAGCGATCAGAGAAGCAGGCCTTTTCAAAGGTGAGCTGCCGATTGTCTCAAGCCAGAGTGCCCATGTGAAACTGGCGGACGGGCGTGAAGTGCTGAACATGTGCGCAAACAATTATCTTGGTTTAGGCGACAGTCCAAGATTAATTGAAGCAGCGAAGAAAACATATGATGAAAGAGGATATGGCGTGGCCAGTGTCCGCTTCATCTGCGGAACACAGGATATCCACAAAAAGCTGGAAGCGAAGATTTCTTCATTCCTGAAAACGGATGACACCATTCTTTATTCATCATGTTTCGATGCCAACGGCGGCCTGTTTGAAACACTGCTTTCCTCGGAAGATGCAGTGATTTCAGATGAACTCAATCATGCGTCAATCATTGACGGTGTCCGTTTGTGCAAAGCAAAGAGATACCGTTATAAGAATAATGACATGGCAGATCTTGAAGCCAAACTGAAAGAAGCTGATGAAGCAGGCGCAAGAATCAAGCTGATTGCGACAGACGGTGTCTTCTCAATGGATGGAATCATCTGCAATCTCAAAGGCATCTGCGATCTGGCGGATCAGTATCAGGCACTGGTTATGGTGGATGACTCCCATGCGGTGGGATTTGTCGGCAAACACGGAAGAGGAACTTCCGAATACAATGGCGTGGAGGGAAGAGTTGATATTATCACCGGAACACTCGGCAAAGCGCTGGGCGGTGCAAGCGGCGGCTATACATCGGGACGCAAAGAGATCATTGATCTGTTAAGACAGAGAAGCCGTCCGTATCTCTTCTCCAATTCACTGGCTCCTGCCATTGCAGGTGCTTCGATCGAAATGTTCAACATGCTCGAAGAAAGCACAGCTCTCAGAGACCACCTTGAAGAGATCACTGTCGGCTATCGGAAAGCTCTTGTTGAAAACGGCTTTGATGTGATTCCGGGCACTCATCCTTGCGTTCCTGTCATGTTATATGACGAAGTGAAGACAGCTGAATTTGCCAGACGGATGGTGGAAAAGGGTGTTTATGTTGTTGCCTTCTCCTATCCGGTTGTTCCCAAAGGCAAAGCAAGAATCCGTACACAGGTATCTGCTGCCCATACAAAAGAAGATCTCGAATTCGCAGTGAAATGCTTTGTTGAAGTGCGTGCTGAGATGGAAGCTGAAGGTCTCTGAATCTGAATTTAACCTGTTGCCGGTCTGCAGATCTGCAGGCCGGTTTTTCTGTTTTCATATATCTGATATACTTGAAAATGCATACGAAAGAAGAGGACAGATCATATGGCATTTCCGGAAAAATTTTTGTGGGGTGGGGCAACTGCCGCAAATCAATGCGAAGGGGCATTTGATGAGGATGGAAAAGGACTTTCAATCCAGGATGTACTGCCCCACGGCTTCGGCCCGCGGACAAAAGAACCGACGCCTGACAATCTGAAACTGAAAGGCATCGATCATTATCACCGCTACAAAGAAGATATTGCGCTGTTTGCTGAAATGGGCTTTAAGGTCTACCGCTTTTCGATTGCCTGGAGCCGTATCTTCCCGACAGGGGAGGAAGATGTGCCCAATGAAGCAGGACTTCTTTTCTATGAAAGAATTCTTGATGAGCTTGAAAAATACGGGATTGAACCGCTTGTGACAATCTCGCATTATGAAACGCCGCTTGCGCTGGCAGAAAAGTATAACGGCTGGATCAGCCGCAATATGATCAGTCTCTATCTGAAATACTGCAGGGTATTGTTTGAACGGTTCAGGGGAAGAGTCAGATATTGGATTACATTCAATGAAATCAATTCACTTTTAAGACAGCCTTTCATGAGCGGGGCAATCAATATTCCCAAAGATCAGTTAAGCAAGGCGGATCTCTATCAGGCAATGCACCATGAGCTTGTCGCAAGTGCGGCGGCTGTGAAGCTCGGTCATGAGATTGATCCGGCAAACCGCATCGGCTGCATGGTTGTCGGGATTACGATTTATCCATTGACGCCCAATCCTGATGACATTCTGAAAGTCATGGATCTGGACAATGACCTCTATTTTTTCCTGGATGTGCAATGCAGGGGAGAGTATCCGTATTTTGCAAACAGACGTTTCAGGGAAATGGGAATTACATTGAATATTACCGATGAAGACAGAGAGATTCTGAAAAACACATCAGACTTTATCGCCTTCAGCTATTATTCATCCAACTGCGCATGCAGCGATCCGACTCTCGGTGAAAAATCACGTTCAAATATGACACCTGAACTCAGAAAGAATCCTTATTCATCTGTGACTGAATGGGGATGGCAGATTGATCCGAAGGGATTGCGCTACACATTGAACAGGCTGTATGCACGCTATCAGCTTCCTCTGTTTGTGGCGGAAAACGGTCTTGGTGCAAAGGATGTGCTGATTGAAGACGGAAAGGGTTCCTATACCGTCAATGATGATTACCGGATCGAATATATGAAGCAGCATATCATTCAGATGCATGAAGCAATCCTTGATGGTGTTGATGTCATGGGATATACCGCATGGGGATGCATTGATCTGATTTCCTGCTCAACTGCTGAGATTGAAAAGAGATACGGGATGATTTATGTAGATCTCAACTCTGACGGAACAGGAACGATGAAGAGATACAGAAAGAAATCTTTTAACTGGTATGGAGATGTAATCCGTACAAACGGAGAGAATATTCTGAAAGAAACCGCTGTGACAGAATGATTTTCTGAATATTCCGGTTGAAATCTTCTGTAGATGTGCTATTATTGTTTAGCACATGAGTGCTTAGCTCAGTTGGGAGAGCACTTCCTTGACGTGGAAGGGGTCATGGGTTCGAGTCCCTTAGCGCTCACTTGATAACCGCCTGAAATGGCGGTTTTTTTCTGTTCGTAGAATATTTCGTAGAAAAACTTCAATCCTTTTTCCTGTACTTCCTCTTTCAGTTCGATAGGATCCTGTATGAGTCCCTTGATTTCATTGATTTCTTTTAGCAGCTCAGCATAGTTCTCCTTGTAAAGCGGAGTATCCATATGCCCGTTACGGTTGGCTGCAGCAGAAAGCTGGTTAATGTTATTTCCGATCCTACGAAGCTGTCGGATCACTTCGACCAGTTCTTCTTTCGGGGCCGGTTTCAGAAGCAGTCCGTTCAGCAGGTTCCGGATATAAACCTCTTTGGGAATACCGGCTTCTCTGGCCAGCTGATCAAATTTATGAAACTCTGCTTCATTCATTATGCAGCAGACCATTCTCCTTCGTTTTCTCTTCGCCATGGTATTCATTTACATCCTTTGCAATAGTGGGTCTCAGGGAAAATCCCTGAATTATCTGTATATTGCATGCCAGATACGTTGCTTGCGAAACTGATATCTCAAGGTATTTGAAGTTTTTCATCTTTATTTGTCATTATGCAAACTGTATAATGTAAGTAAGAAAATCTTACTTATAGAAAGGTGGTGATAATATGACACAGTATATTTCAGAAATTACAGTGGTTTCTTCAAAAGGCCAGGTTGTACTCCCGAAGGCAATCAGAGCTAAACTTAACCTGAAAACCGGATCCAAACTGATGGTTTTTTCAGATGGCGATAATATTCTTCTGAAGCCGATTACACAACCGGATATAGCTGAATTCCGTGAAATGATGGACGCAGCACAGCAGTGGGCGGATGAAGTCGGAATGCAGGAAACAGATATCAATGAAGCAATTGCTTCTGTACGGAGAAAGAAGAAAACTGCCAAATGAGAATTGTCATTGATACAAATATTATTGCTTCAGCTGTTTTTTTTCGGCGGTGATCCCAGGAAGATTATCGAAGCTTTATTTGAAAAAAAGCTGGAAGCGTTTATTACTCCTGAAATACTGGAGGAGTATCACGAAACTTTCGAGGAACTTCAGAACAAATATCCGCAGAAACGTATATATGTTCCCGTTACTCAGATTGCAGAAGCATGCCGCATGATCATCCCGGATAAAACTTTTGAAGTGTGCAGAGATGCTGATGACAACAAATTCATCGACTGTGCATATGCCGGAAGATGCATTTATATCGTCACGGGTGACAAGGACCTGCTTGATATCCATAATTTTGAGAATATTGAAATCGTCACTGCTGCTGAATTCTGCAAGAAATATCTTTGATATTGTTCTTGATATGGTCCGGCAGGTTGCTTGTTGATGGATTTTATTCGTGTAGCAGTCTGACAGCTTTCTTGTATGCATCTTTTGTATTAGAGCGCCTGTAATTCTTACCTGTGAAAGCGATTGGCTGACACTTTTCAAGAACTCTGTCATAGTAAATGATTACGGTATTTTTTCTGCTTTGATGTGCAGACGCAGATTTTTGATGGTTGTTAATTCCTCATCACTGGCAGAAGTGTACCAGTTGATGGACGTTCTTTCATTGGTGTTCCATCAGTTTTTGTGAGATTCAATTTACTCATCACAGTTTTCAATTTACTCATTTTGTCAATAAATGAGTAAATTGAAAGTGCAAATGATGCGATATACTTCAATTGCATCATAAACTGTCTGAATGAGTAAATTGATTCTGAAATGAGGTAATTGA
>JAUNEN010000053.1 GCA_030525525.1 Erysipelotrichaceae bacterium | reverse complement strand
TGATCGGGGAAACCGTCACGAGACAGATGGAAGATGGCATTAAAGATGATATAATGTTATGAAGGTGAGCTATGGATATTCTGACCCGGATTTTCGAAAAACTGAAAGATGATTTCTCAACCCGCAGCCTGTTCAGGCTTGTGCTTTTACTTGCGGCTGTTTTTCTGCTTCAGAATACATGGCAGTTCGCACTTTCCGTTATTTTGAAATGCTGGAATGTCGTGAAGCCGTTCTTCTATGGATTTGTGATTGCCTATGTTCTGCACAGACCTTTGAATTATTTTGAATCAAAGAAGATTTCCCGCAAGATCATGGTGCCTGTATTCTATCTGCTTTTAAGCGGTCTTCTGGTCTTTCTGATGGCATCGATGGTGCCGATGCTGGCAAATCGTATTTCCGACTTTATCAATACGATGATTTCAAGTGTCAGATGGGTCAGGGACTGGCTGTCGCAAAGCTATAACGGACCGGGTGAAGCGTGGATTTCAAATATGGTTGAAACATCCCTCGGCGCTCTGACGGATGTCAAATCATTCTTTCCTTCCGTCACAAGTGCGATTCCGGACTTTGTGTCAAGAACGTTCAACAGTATGATCATCGCTTTAATCTCCGTGATTATTTCGATTTTCATGTGCTTTGAATGGGATAAAATCCGTTTCCATACAGTTCTGTTCACAGCACGCATTTCGCTGCGTTTCCACAAATGTGTGTTTGTCATCAACGATGAGTTTCAGGATTATCTGAGATCGATGATTATCGTAATGGCAATCCGCTTTGCAGAATACAGTCTTCTGTATCTGTTATGCGGACATCCGGACTGGCTGCTGTTGGGAATTGCATCGGCGATCTCACCGATCATTCCTTATGTCGGCCCGACTGCAGTCAATACAATCGGTATTCTCAGCGCATTGCATCTGCCGATGTTCAATGTGGTGATGCTGATTGTGATGATCTGTATTCTCGCTCAGATTGACGAATATGTGATTACGCCGATGGTGCATTCGCATAACCTGAACCTTTCGCCGCTCTGGATTCTGTTTTCCATTTTTGCCAGCTCAGCGCTGTTTGGCTTTGGCGGCTTCATCATTGCAATTCCGATCTATCTGATCCTGAGGGTGGTGATCCGGATGTATGTTATCGAAATTGATACCAGCCCTTCGCCGGCTGATAAAAAGGAGAAACCCGTATGAAGAAAAAAATAAGTCTGCTTCTGATCAGTTTATGTATGTGCCTGATGTGCGGCTGTGCAAGTGTCAGAAGCGGTATTGTATATACCGTCTATCCGGTCGGCTGGCTGATTCAGAGACTTGCCGGCAGCACTGTCAGAAGTGTTTCGCTTCAGGATCAGACAACGATCGTGCAGCGTGCACAGATCCGCAGCGATTATGAAAGCATTCTGGATAAATATGCCGTATTGTTCCATATCGGCGATCTTGAACCGTATATTTCCGTTCACAGCGATGAGATTTCAACAAGCGGCATTGTCAAAAATGATCTTTCCACACTCAATGCTGTCTATGAATTCAAACGCTATACGCAGGTGATAACGGATGGTGAAGTGTCATGGATTGAATCGCCTTATTACAAAGGTGAAGTCTTTGACACGGTGGATATGAACAAACTGGATCTCTACCTCTGGAATGATCCGATTGCAATGCTTTCCATGGCAAAGGATATCTATAACTGGCTGGTCAGAAACTATCCGGAAAATGAGAATACATATGCTGAGAATCTTGAAAAGCTGGAAGCGGACTTAATCAATCTTGATGCTCAGTATCAGATGCTTGCGACCTCACTCACTGCCAACAATCAGGTTGTGCGCTTTGTGTCAATGACAGCGAGCTTCGGCAACTGGCAGAAGACTTACGGCTTCCAGGTTTATCCTGTGATCCTTTCCAAATACGGCGTTCTGCCGGATGAGAAGCAGCTTGAAATCATCAAGAACCGCATTGTTCAGGATGATGTGCGCTACATCGTTTATGAGCCGAATATGTCGGACGATATGATTGAGCTCTTTGACAGACTGGAAAGCGAGCTGCAGTTAACGAGAGTGGAATTAAGCAATCTGTCTTCACTTACGGAAGCGGAGATTGCCGAAGGTAAAGACTATCTGTCGCTTATGTACGAAAATCTCAGTGTGCTTGATACGATGAAGACTTCCGTTTCTGCATCTGAAAATCTCAGAAGCACGGATACAGAAAATCCGGAAGATACATCAGGCCTTGATGAAATTCCGGAAGCTTCAGGTGAAACAAATGGTGAATGATATGAAGAAATTATTGCTGGCGGACGGCAACTCAATGCTGTTTCGTGCATATTATGCAACTGCATATGGCAGGCCGATGACAACCAGGCAGGGAATTCCGACCAATGCCGTATTCGGTTTTGTACAGATGATTCAGAAGGCAATCGAAACCGTAAAACCGGATTCAGTTCTGATTGCTTTTGATGCCGGAAAGCATACATTCCGTCATGATCTGTATCCTGATTATAAAGGCGGCAGAAAGCCGGCACCCGATGATCTTGTACCGCAGTTTCAGATGGTCAGAGACTGTCTGGATGCGTTTGGAATCAAGTGGGTGGAGATGGCTGATATTGAAGCAGATGATCTGATCGGGACAGTTTCCAAAAAAAATCCCGATTTTGATACATATATTCTCAGCAGCGACCATGACCTGCTGCAGCTGATCGATGAGACAACCTATGTTCTTCTGATGAAAAAGGGCATCACGGAAATGGATGTCATGAATGTCGAAGCAATGAAGGAACAGATGGGAATCGATCCGCTTCAGATCATTGACATGAAAGGTTTGATGGGCGATAAGAGCGATAACATTCCGGGGATTCCGGGAATCGGTGAAAAGACGGCGCTCAAGCTGCTTGGTGAATATGGAAGTGTTGAAAATGTCCTTGCCCATGAAGATGAGCTCAAAGGTGCACTTTACAAGAAGGTTTCATCGTCCCATGAATCAGCACTTCTTTCCAAAAAGCTGGCGACGATACGGCGCGATGTTGATGTGGAGATCGATGGCGATGATCTGACATTTGCGCCTGATTATAAAGCACTGGTTCATTTCCTTGAAACACTTGATATGAGACAGCTGGCCGCCAGATTTGAAGAAATCGGCGCTGCCTATGAAAATTCAAAAACGGATGAACCGGAAGAAGTGATTGCTGAAGAAGTCAAGGAAGAGCGTCATCTTGTGCACAGTGTTCCCAAAGAAATGCTGAAGCATGAATTTGCATTGTTTATCGATGATGATCACCGTACATTCATGGAGAGTGAAATCCACGGTTTTGCGCTTTATGACGGAGTGCAGTCAGTCTATATCACACTTGCTGATGCAAAGAAGGATCAGGATTTCCTGAATGCTCTTGCAGATGAGGAACCGTATAAGACAGGCTTTGATATCAAGCGTGCCATGCATTTATGTGCACGGGCAGACATTGAAATCAAATGGCATGATGATGCCATGATCCTGGCTGCGCTTTCTGATTCAACACTCACCAGCAATGAAAAAATCCGTGAGAAATATGAGCTTTCCAATGAAGTCAGCTATGAAGAAGTCTATGGCAAAGCCAATAAGCCTGTTCTTCTGATTGATGAAGAAAAGCAGATGATTTACGGAACAAATGAAGCGAAGAATATTCAGATCCTGAAGAAGCAGGCAATGGATGTGATCCGTGATTACGGCATGGAAAAACTTTACAGCGAAATGGAAATGCCGTTAACCGAAATTCTGTTCCGCATGGAAGAAGTCGGCATCCGCTGCGAGCTGTCAACGCTCAATGAGATTGCCGATGCCACAATGGCTGAAATTGAAAAAGAACAGAGCGAGATCTATAAGCTCTGCGGTCTTGAGTTCAATATCAATTCCCCGAAGCAGCTTGGCGAAGTGCTGTTTGACAAGCTCGGTCTGCCGGGCGGCAAGAAGAAATCCACTTCCGCCGACAAGCTTGAAAAACTTCTCGGAATTCATCCGGTCATTGAGCATATTCTCAATTACCGCAAACTGTCGAAAATCTACAGCACATATGCGGAAGGACTGAAAAAATACATTCAGCCGGACGGAAGAATTCATACGATCTACAATCAGTGTGCAACCCAGACCGGACGTCTTTCTTCAAGCGAGCCGAATCTCCAGAATATCAGTGTCCGTGATGAACAGGGAAGAATGATCCGCAAGGCATTCCTGCCGGATGAAGGCTGTGTTCTGATCTCAAGCGACTATCATCAGATTGAATTGAGAATGCTGGCGGATATGGCAGATGAAAAGAGCCTGATTGAAGCCTTCAATTCAGGAATTGATATTCATACCAAAACAGCAATGGACGTCTTTGACAAAACAGAAGAAGAAGTTACACCGGAAGACCGCAGAAAAGCAAAGACCGTCAACTTCGGAATCGTCTACGGTATCAGTGATTTCGGATTGGCAGAACAGCTCGGCGTTTCCAGATGGGAAGCGGCTGATTTCATCGATAAGTATTATGAAAAATATCCTGGTATCCGTACTTACATGAATTCACTTGTCAAATCATGTGAAAAGAACGGATATGTCACAACCTTATGCGGCAGACGCAGAGAAATTCCCGAGATTCACAATTCCAACCGGATGGTCCGTGAATTCGGAAAACGGGCAGCGATGAATGCGCCGATTCAAGGCTCTGCGGCAGACCTGATCAAGCTGGCAATGATTGACATTGACCGTATGATGAAGGAAGCAGGCGTTGAAAGCAGAATGATTCTGCAGGTTCACGACGAACTGATTTTCAATGTTCCTGAAAAAGAAATTGAACAGATGAAACAGCTGATCAATGAGGGCATGGTGAATGCGATGAAACTCAAGGTTCCGCTGAGTGCTGAATGCGCAATCGGGAAAACCTGGTATGAGGCTAAATAATGCCTGAGCTTCCGGAAGTTGAAACGGTTGTCAGAACCTTAGAATATATGATTCATGACAGACAGATTCTTTCTGTCAATGTCGTCTATCCAAAAATGATCGAAGGCGGTGTACCTGAGTTTGAGGAAAAACTCAAAGGCGAGCACTTCCGCCGATTTGAAAGAAGAGGGAAATATCTGATCTTCCGCTTGGATCATGTAACCCTTGTATCGCATCTGCGCATGGAAGGAAAATTCTATGTACAGGCTCCGGATGAACCGAAAGACCGCCATATGCATGTGATCTTTACACTGGATGACGGAACGCAGCTGAGATACCGCGATACAAGAAAGTTCGGACGGATGTTCCTGACGGATCTTGATTATGATTTTGCACATTTTCATGATCTCGGTCCGGAACCCTTTGATGAAGCATTCAATCCTGATTATGTTCATGCATATCGCAAAAAGAGGAGCGAACCTCTGAAATCATTACTGCTTGATCAGAGCTTTACAGCCGGCATCGGCAATATCTATGCGGATGAGATTCTATCCGCATGCGGCTTAAGACCGGGCAGATCATGCCGCAGAATCACAAGAAAAGATGAAGAAAATCTGGTGGACAATACACGTAAGATTCTTTCCGAAGCAATTGCGGCCGGCGGAACAACGATCCGCTCATATACTTCATCGCTTGGCGTGACGGGACTGTTTCAGAATGATTGCTGCGTGCATGCACGCAAGACATGTGCGAGATGCGGTACAGAGATCCATATGAAGCGGATCGGCGGACGCAGCAGCTACTATTGTCCGCAGTGTCAGAAATAACGAAATAACAACAGGAGGGCATATGATTAAAATCGGAGTGGCAGGCACGATCGCTGCCGGCAAGACATCAGTATCGATTTTATTGAAAAGACGCGGATTCGCGGTCTTTAACAGTGATCAATATGCCAGAATGGCAACTCATAAAAACAATCCGTGCTTCGCAAAAATCATCGAAGCATTCGGAGATGAACTGATTGACAAAGACGGTGATATTGACAGAGCAAAGCTCGCTGCGATTGTCTTTCATGATGAAGAAGCAAGACTGAAGCTCAACAGTATCACTCATCCTTATGTGAAAGAAGGCCTGCTGAAATTCTTTGAAAGAAACAGTGAACAGCCGGCTGTCTTTGCCGAAGTACCGCTTTTATTTGAAGCAGGATGGCAGGATCTTTTTGATCATACGCTTGTGATTACCTGCAAAAAGGAAACAGCGATCAGGCGTATGATGGAAGACAGGGATTATACGGAAGAGGAAGCACTTGCCCGCTATCAGAGTCAGATCGATCCTGAAAAGCAGATTGCGCTCGCCGACCGTGTCATCCATAATGACGGAACACTTGAAGATCTTGATCATGAGATCAATCTTTATATCAGGGATCTGAGAAAGGAGATACGCAATGGAAATCAAGGCATCTGATACCTACAGATGTGAACTTTCCGGAGGTCTTTCCTATGACAGTATCCTGTCTTTGATGGAGCTTTATCAGCCTCTGATCAGCCCACAGGCAGTCGTGGTCTACCTGACGCTTGCGGCAGAGGCAAATCCTCCGCGTACGCAGCAGTCGCATTCAAGACTGTTTGCACTGACTTCCATCGATCCGATGGCATTTGACAGAGCAGTTGCAAAACTGGAAGAGTATATGCTTGTGCGGGTCTGGCAGAAGGTCAGCGACAACCGCACATCCTATATCTACATGCTCAATACACCGATGAGTGTCAAAAGCTTCACTTCCAGCAGCATCTATATGAACCGCTATATGAATGCGATGGGCAGCAAACAGCTTGAAACAACGCTTTCGCGTTTAAACAATGATTCTCTTTCCACCCAGGGCTATAAGGATATTACCCGTGCCGTCGTGCATAAAAACAGCGTCCGCAAGGAAGAGGAAGAAGTCAATTATACAAAAGTAAAACCGCGCTATCGCTTCAGCGTGGATGATACAACGATCAACTTTGATTATGAACAGTTCATCGCATCAACCAGCCCGCTTGTCTATCCGGTTGAGTTAAGGACCCAGGAAAATCTTTCCCTGATCGGCAAGCTTGCGACAGTCTATGGCTTAAGTGTGGATCAGATGCGTGTTCTTGTCAGCCGCTCAGTTTCCATGAGCACAATGGAATTCAACGCGGAACGGCTGAAGCTGCTGGCAGCGAAAACAAAAGGTGAAATCACAAAGGCGGCAGATATCTACAGCCTTTCACCGGTTTCCTTCCTGCAGGCGCGTCAGAATGGCGCCGAAGTGACACTTACTGACAAGAAAATGATTGAGCATCTTGCCATGGATATGCACTTCAGCAATGAAGTCATCAATGTCATGATCGAATATATCCTTTCCGTCAGTGCCAACCGTCTCAATCCGAAATTCGTCGACATGGTTGCCGGAGAGTGGGCAAGGGATGGAATTGAAACAAAGGAACAGGCGCTTCTGGAAGTCAGGAAAACCGTTTCGAAGAATACAGGCAGATCCAGATCGAATATCAAAATCGATATGCCTGAATATATCCGGCAGCAGCAGGAAGGCAGCCTGCCCAAATCCCGCAAAGCCACCGAAGAAACACTGAATGCAGTCAAGGAACTGCAGCACAGGATGAAGGATTAAGCTTATGGAAAAGGCATCATTTGAGTCAATCTCGACAACCGACAGACAGAAAGAAGAAACTGAACAGCTGATTGAGCAGCTGAGAGAAAATCCTGCCATCCAGTATCTGTTCAAAAGAAATGAGATTCCTGCCCGCTTTCTTGAAACATCTCCCTGGCGCTTAAAGCAGTGGCTGATTGATTTCAGTCCCTGTCAGGGATGCAGGGGGATTGAATTCTGCAAGCAGAAAAAAAGAGGCTATTTCAATAACCTGACTTATGACGGACTTCTGAAAAATGAAATCACGCCTTGCCGCTATATGAAGGCAGAGCTGAAGGCACTGGCCCACAGAGAACAGTATATTGTGAGCGATCTGCCTGAGAGGCTCTTAAGTGCAAGTTTCCGCAACATTGAAACAAGCCACGAAGAGGAAGACTATCTGCTCATCCTGCATCAGGCGATGCAGCATTCCAATGAATACAGAAGTCTTTATCTGCACGGCACGATGGGCAGCGGTAAAACATATCTTGCCGCATGCGCATGCAATGAACACGCCAGAAACGGTGAAAAAGTCGCTTTTATTCACTACCCGACATTCTGCACAAGAATGGCTTCCATGTATACAAGCGGCGAATACAGGGATGATCTGAAGCGGATGCAGTATGCGGAATTTGTTGTCATTGACGATATCGGGGCAGAGAGCGTCACCGAATGGAACCGTGATTCGATTCTGCTTCCGATTCTGAATGCACGCTATGAAGCAGGCCTGCCGACCTGGTTCACATCCAACTGCGATATCCCGAGTCTCAGAATTCATTACACTTTCTCAAACAGGGGTAAGCAGGAAGAACTCAAGGCTGCCCGCATCATCGAACGGATCACCAGCATGTGCACGGTTGCCGTGCTGACCGGTGAAGACAGACGTAAGAAAAAATAAAGACAGCATGCATGCTGTGAATTATAATTTGATCAGGAACAACGGAGGATTTTTATGGTCAGAAAGATTGGTGTACTCACATCAGGCGGCGACGCACCCGGAATGAACGCCGCAATCAGAGCTGTTACCAGAATTGCCCTCAACAACGGTGTTGAAGTTGTGGGTGTTAAAAACGGCTACCGCGGACTGCTGGAAGAAACATTTATCCCGCTGGAGAGAGGATCGGTTTCAGATATCCTCGACCGCGGCGGAACATTCCTTGGCTCAGCCAGACTTCCCGGATTCCGTGAAGAAGCGATGCAGGATGAATGTGTCAAGCATCTGAGGAGAAACGGAATCGATGCGCTTGTCGTCATCGGTGGTGACGGCTCATACCGCGGTGCTCTGGCACTGACAAAGAAGGGAATCAACTGCATCGGTCTGCCCGGAACAATTGATAATGATATTCCCGGTACAGATCTGACAATCGGCTTTGATACAGCTCTGCGTACATGTGTTGAGAACGTCGACAAACTGCGCGATACGTCATCAAGCCATCACAGATGCTCAATCGTCGAAGTTATGGGAAACCATTGCGGCGACCTGGCTCTTTATACAGCAATCTCCTGCGGTGCAGAAATGGTAATTACACCGGAAACCGGCTACGATGAAATCGAAGTCATTGAAAGACTGAGATATCTCGGCAATGCGGTCAGAAAGAACCATGCGATTGTCATCATTTCCGAAAAGATCACGGATGTTGAAGCACTTGCAAAGAAAGTGACACTGAATACAGAATTCAGCGGCAGAGCGACAGTTCTCGGCCATATCCAAAGAGGCGGCTCTCCGACTCCGAGCGACCGTATGCTTGCCAGCCGTATGGGTGAAAAGGCAGTCGATCTTCTGATGGAAGGAATCGGCGGACAGTGTGTCGGTATTATTGATAATTCACTGACAGCGATGCCGATCCAGGAAGCTCTCGAAAGACCGAAAGCAAGCAGAAAGCATCTGTACAGACTGTTTGACCGTCTGGTTTGAAGGTCTATGGAAAAGATCAGAATTGAGTACTACGGACATTCCTGCTTCAAAGTGACATACGGATGCGACAGTGCTCTGTTTGATCCGTATGAAACAGACAGTGTGCCCGGGATCAATCTGCCTGCCGGCATTGAAACAGATCTTGTCTATTGTTCGCACGAACACGGCGATCATAATGCAAAGCATCTGATTGCTGAAAAGGAGCCTGGCAGCGATCCTTTCAAAGCAGAATTCATCACGGTTCCCCATGATGAAGCGGGCGGAACACTTCGCGGTATGAACAGAATCACGGTTCTGCACGCCGGTCAGGCCAGAATCGTCCATATGGGCGATATCGGCAGAATCCCGACAGATGAAGAATATGCAAAGCTTAAGGGTGCAGACATTGTGATGATTCCGGTCGGCGGACATTATACAATCGATGCATCTCAGGCTGCTGCGATTCTGTCCGTCATCCAGCCGAAGCTGAGTATTCTGATGCATTTCCGCAAAGGGAACCGCGGTTATGGCGTAATTGCGGATATCAATGATGTCAGAAAGAGTTTCAGCTGTCTTGAAGAACTGGATGAATCTGTCATAGAATTTGCAGAAAGCGAAATTCCTGAAAGAATCATTACGCTCGAACCTCTTCAGTAAATAAGAAATCGATAACTCAATAACAGTATGTGAACCTGATAAGTCCGCATACTGTTTTGATTTTGATACGGAATCAAAAAAACCGGGCCGTTTCCGGTCCGGTTTGCTGTACAGATTAATTCACTGAATTTCTTATTGCGATGTTCTTCTGGTACGCGGGGAAGAGGTTCTTGTGCGTTCAGCTGATTTTGCCATAATTTCGGCAATCGCAGCTTTCTGGTTGAGAATAACCGGAATGACGATCGGGTTGCGGTTTGTTCTCTGGAAGAGGAACGGTTCAAGGGATGAACGGATGCAGTTTTTGAGTTCACCGAATGTTGTTCTCTGCTGCATCTTTTTCTTTAAGGAATCATAGACAATCAGTTCAGCTTCCTTGAGCAGAGTCTGCGAATCTTTGATAAAGACAAATCCTCTTGAAACGATGGAAGGTCTGCAGAGAATCTTGTTGTATCTTGAATCGATTGTCACGATGACTGCAACAAGTCCGTTTTCAGCCAGAATCTTTCTGTCCTTGATGACGCTTGTGGAAAGACCGGATGCGTCATTTCCGTCAACATAGATCGCATCTGTCTGGACTCTTTCATTGGCAATGAAGCATTCTTCATCACGGAGTACAACGATATCGCCGTTTGAGCAGATCAGGCAGTGATCCGGTTCGATTCCGGTCAGCTGTGCGGTCTGCGAATGCTGAATGAGCATTTTGTATTCGCCGTGATTGGGCATGAAGTATTTCGGCTTGATCAGATTGAGCATCAGCTTCTGTTCTTCCTGGGGAGCGTGTCCGGTTGTATGGAAGGAAGTCAGCGGGGAGTTGGTTACAACGTTTGCGCCGACTCTGGTCAGCTGATTGATGACACCGCCGACCGATACGCCGTTGCCGGGAATCGGGTTGCTTGAGAAGAGAACGGTGTCGCCGGGGATGATCTTGATGAAGCGGTGTGTTCCGTTGGCAATTCTGCTTAAGGCTGCCATCGGTTCGCCCTGGCTGCCGGTGCAGACAATGCAGATCTTGTTGGGCGGCAGGGTATTCAGTTCATTTCCGGAAATGAAGGAGCTGTCAGGAATTTTGATAACGCCGTTTTTGCGGGCGATGTCACATACATTTTCCATGGATCTTCCGAATACGGCAACTTTTCTGCCGCAGGAGACAGCTGCTTCAAGAATCTGATTGAGACGGAGCACGTTTGAAGCAAATGTCGAAACGAGCAGTCTTCCCGGTGTTTTGCGCATCTGTTCATTGATCGCGAGTGCAACCTGACGCTCTGAGATGGAAAATCCCGGAACGGATGAGTTGGTTGAATCACTCATGAGGAGAGTAACTCCCGCCTGACCCATAAATGCCATCTTCTGATAGTCGCTGTTGCGGCCGACCGGAGTCAGGTCGAACTTGAAGTCGCCGGTTTCAACGATGCGGCCGTTGGGAGTGTTGATCAGTACACCGAGTGAATCCGGGATGGAATGCACGGTGTCAAAGAATCCGATATTGAAATGTTCCGTTCTGACACGGCTGTCAGAGTTGATCTCAATGACTTTGCATGATCTGGAAAGACGATGTTCCTCAAGCTTCTTTTCGATCAGTGCTTTGGCAAAGCGAGGGGCATAGATTTCCTTGAGCCTGACAGATCTTAAGAAGAAGGGGATACCTCCGATATGATCTTCATGGCCGTGGGTGATAATCAGAGCTTTGACCTTTTCATGGTTTTTGACAAGATATGAATAGTCCGGAATGACATAATCCACACCGAGCAGATCGCCTTCCGGGAACATGACGCCGCAGTCCACAATGACGATCTCATTGTCATGCTCGAAACAGTACATGTTTTTGCCGATCTCGCCAAGACCGCCCAGAGCATATACCAGTGTATCTGTTTTATGATTGATGCTGCCGGCATTAAACGAGTCGGCAACCTCTGAATAGCGGACAGACTGTCCGGGTCTTCTTCCGTTATTGTTTTCTGACATTATGATGTTTACCTCATTTCATAAAAAGCGGTGAAACCTTTTTCGTATTATAGCATAAGAAATGCCCGTTTACATCGGGCAACAGGCAATTAAATCTCAATGGCTCCGGGAATCTGCCTGTACGGGTCCTTCGCATTGATATGATCGTAGAAGAGGATTCCTTTGAAATGGTCAAGCTCATGCTGAAGAACAATCGCAAGATATCCGGCAGCCCTGATTTCAATATACTGGTTGGTTACCAGATCAAACGCTCTGACTTTGACACGGGCGCTTCTGGGCACGTAGCCTTCGTGTTCGCTGACGACGGAAAGGCATCCTTCTCCGGCAGAGAGATATGCCTGCTGAATCGAACTGCTGACAATCTTCGGGTTTACCAGCATGAATTCATAGCGGATCGGATTTCCGTTTTTATCAGTGTCATCGACAACGATTGCAGTCATTTTCTTGGGAACACCCACCTGAATGGCACTGATTCCGACTGCCGGTCTCAGATTGAATTTTTCAGCTTTTTCTTCGTCGGTTGAATCGACGACATACTGGAACATATCACGCAGCAGGCTTTCATCTTCAGCTGAAAGGGGAAGCTCCACATCCTCTGAAACCTGCCGGATTCTTTCATCCGTATCTTTGATGATTGTATCATTATTGATTAACATGTCATTTACCTCGCAGATATTCTAGCAGAATCATGTGCTTTGTCAAAGGCTATCCTTATATATGTGTGAATTCACGGCATCTGTGTGCTAAAATGCTTGTATTATGACAAACACGGAAAAAATACAGACAAAACAGAATATGAAAATTCTGGGCCGTAAGATCCGCAGCTTCCTGATTATGCCGAAGGGATTCGACATCGGGCTGCATCTGGGAATCATCGGTCTTGTAATATTCGGAACCATTATGATCGGTTCGGCATCGATGGGCATTGCGACCGGAAACTCGGTCTATCTTGCTTTCACGATTGCAAAGCAGATTGCATTCGTGACGCTGGGTGCTCTGATGATGACAAAATTTGCCAACAGCTTTTCTTTGAAATTCCTGAAATCAAAGAGTTTTCCTTCGATTGTATTCGTGACAGTCGGTCTGCTGCTCGTCTGCCGGTTTTTCAAACCGACCGGCAATGCATATGCCTGGCTGAGATTCGGCGTCGGCGGATTCGAGGTGACTCTGCAGCCATCCGAGTTTGCAAAAATTGTAGCGATGCTGATTGTTGCCGCTTATTGCGGAGATGTAAAGAAGGAATATAAAAACTGGTGGGATATGTGCCAGGTGCCGATTACTCTTTGTGCAATCATGTTCGGAATCGTTCTTGGAGTACAGAGTGACTTCGGAAGCGCGCTGGTTATCTTCCTTGTGACATGCGTCTGTTTCCTGATTCCTCAGCATAAGAATATGCGCAGTTTCCAGATTGTATTAAAGATATTGTTCTGGCTTTCCGTCGCATTCGGTGTCTATCTGCTTTCACCGGCAGGCGAGCATATGATCGAAGGAATGAACTTCCTTCAGGATTATCAGAAAAACAGATTCCTGACCGCGATCAATCCGTTTGCCGATCAGTACGGCACCGGCTATCAGCTGATCAACGGACTTGTTTCATTTGCGACCGGCGGCTGGTTCGGTGTCGGGTTCGGCGGCAGCGTCAGAAAGTATACCCGTTTCCCGGCAGCCAATACCGACTATATCCTCGCAATCGTTGTTGAAGAGCTTGGCTATGTCGGCTTCCTGTTTCTGATGGGGCTGTACTGTCTGATTATTCTGAGACTCTTCCGCCATGCATCAAAGATCAAGAGTGAACGGGCCAGGATTATTCTTGTCGGTACTGCAACATATCTGCTTGTTCATATGTTCTTCAATATCGGCGGCGTCACCGGACTTGTACCTCTGACCGGTATTCCGCTGCTGATGATTTCGGCAGGCGGATCAAGTACGATGTCATTCATGGTTGCCATCGGTATTTCGCAGGCAGTCATTTCTGCCCATGAGCGGGGTGAAATCAAATGAGAATCATCGCCGGCGAATTCGGCAGCCGCAGGATCGAAGCACCTGCCGGCATGTCAACCCGTCCCACTCTCGATAAGGTCAGGGAAGCGGTATTCTCTGCACTTGGCGGCAGCTTTGAGGGCGGAGATATGCTGGACCTTTATGCAGGGAGCGGGGCCAATGGCCTGGAGGCACTCAGCAGGGGAATGGATCATGCGGTGTTTGTTGACAATGACAGACGTGCAGTTTCGGCAATAAAGAAGAATATCGCTGCTCTGAATGTAAAAAACAGAACGGAAATACTGTCCTGTACAGATCTTAAGGCACTCTCGATCCTGAAAGAAGAAGGCAGAAAATTTGCACTTATCTATATGGATCCGCCTTACGCAAAACAGAAGAACAACGAAATCCTTTCGCTGATCAGTGAGTACGGTCTGCTGGAAACAGGCGGCACGGCTGTCATTGAATCGCTGAAGGAAGATGAATTCCATGATGAATTTGAGCATCTTCAATTTGAAAAAGACAGAGTTTACGGCATCAGCCGGATTACATACTACAGGGGGAAATAAGAAATGAAAGCATGCTATCCCGGAACGTTTGACCCGATTACACTCGGACATCTCGATATTATTGAACGTGCAGCCGCAATCTTTGATGAACTTGACGTACTGCTCATGGTCAATCCGAGAAAGAAATGCCTCTTTGATGCAGAAACAAGAAAAAAGATGATCGAGGTTTCGCTTGCATCAAAAGGCTGCAGCAATGTCAATGTCATCATCGGTGAGGGCCTGACTGTTGATTTTGCGGCAAAAACAGGATCCAAGGCGATTGTGCGCGGCATCCGTGCGGTTACCGACTATGAATATGAACTTCAGCAGGCAACAGCAAATCTGATGCTTGATTCAGATATTGAAACGATGTTTCTGATTGCCAAACCGGAATATTCATTCCTGTCTTCATCCGTCGTCAAGGAAATTGCACTCAATGACGGGGATATTTCCAAGATGGTACCTAAAGAAGTTGTACAGCCGGTGATGGATGCGATTCATGAGCGTTACGATCTGCTCAAAGGCTGAAAAGGAATTATAAAACAGACTATATTTCATGAATTTTAAGAGAGACTGAATCAGACGGGCAGTCTCTTTTTTATGCTGGAGTCAGCCCTATAACAAATCATTTTCATACTTTTTACATTTTTAGCACACAGCTATTGACAGTGCTAAAGTGCAGGTTTATAGTATTAGCAGGCATTGAGAAAGAGTGCTAAAGGAGGTTATGATGCTGACGCCAAGAAGAATAGAAATATTCAAAGCGATCGTTGATGAGTTCATTAAAACAGCAGAGCCTGTCGGATCGAAAACACTTCAGCAGAAATACAAACTTCAGTATTCCAGTGCCACAATCCGTAATGATATGCAGGCCCTTGAAGAAATGGGGTATCTTGAAAAGACGCATACCTCAAGCGGACGGGTGCCGAGTACACTTGGATATAAATTCTACTGCGAGCATCTGTTAAGCAATTCATCGATTGACCACCGTATGGAAATCGCGATCAGAGATGCATTCGATGCAAGCAATATGAATATTGAGGAAGCCATTCATCTCTCCTGCAATATTCTTTCGGAAATGACAAACATGACCAGCGGAGCGATCGGACCTGATTCCGGTTCCCAGAAGCTTGAACATATCAAGCTCTTCCAGCTGGACGAAAGAAATGCAGTTTGCGTATTCATTACAAATTCCGGCCATACGGAAACAAAGACATTCCACTTTGACGAAGATATCCCGTATGCAGATATTGAAGCATGTACGGATATCCTGAATGAAAAGCTGAGAGGAACACCGATCAATGAGCTGCCGCAGCGGATGGAATTTATCAAGCCTGCGCTCTCCGCGGTTGTTCAGCAGCATGAACTTCTCTTTACCGCCTTCGTTCGGGCATTCGTGAAGTTTGCAAGTGAAAATGTCTACTTCTCCGGAAAGGACAGAATGCTCTATCAGCCTGAATTCGAAGATATCGACAAGCTGAAGAAGCTGATGAGCATGCTTGATGATGCAAGCATTTGGAAACGGATCGATGAAGGTGAAAACACCATGGCAGTCACAACCGCAAGAGCGCAGCTGACATGGGTCAACGATCTGGCTGTTGTCCGCAGCAAATTCCGCGTCAGAGGAAATGAATCCGGTGAGCTGATGGTGGTCGGACCGAGCCGTATGAATTACGAAAAGATCATCGGCATGATCAATTATGCGGCAGGAATGATTGAAAAAATGTACTACAGCGGAGGTAACGAACGGGATGAGTGAAGAAAAGAAAGTAAATGCTGAACAGGAGAACACAGCGGTTGAAGAAACAGAAAACGAAACAGAAACTGTGACCGGTGAATTGCCTGAAGCTGAAACAGAAGAAGACACCAGAGATCAGATGATCAAGGATCTGACAAAAGAAAACGAGAAACTGAAAGCAGATGTGGCAAAGCTCAAGAACGAATATGCCAGAGCATATGCCGATACGGAAAATACAAGAAAAAGACTTCAGAATGAATTCGAACAGCTCAGCAAGTATCACATTCAGAAGTTCGCTCTCGAAGTACTTCCGGTACTCGACAACTGCGAAAGAGCACTTGCCCATGAAACAACTGACGAAGCCTACCGTAAAGGCGTGCAGATGATTTATGATCAATTGAAAAACGCACTTGAGACGGAAGGCGTTACCGAGATTGAAGCACTCAACAAGCCGTTTGACGGCAACTGGCATCAGGCTCTGATGAGTGAAAAGGTTGAAGGCGTTGAGCCCGGTATCGTCACACAGGTACTGCAGAAGGGATATAAACTGAAAGACCGCATTCTTCGTGCGGCAATGGTAAAAGTGAGCGAATAAGCTCGGGAGGACTGATTATGAGCAAGATTATCGGTATTGACTTAGGTACAACAAACAGCTGCGCTGCTGTTATGGAAGGCGGCGAAGCCAAGGTTATTACAAATCCGGAAGGAAACAGAACAACTCCGTCCGTCGTTGCATTCAAAAACGGCGAAAGAATTGTCGGTGACGCCGCTAAGCGTCAGCTTGTTACAAACAAGGATACTGTTTACTCCATCAAGAGACTGATGGGTACAAACGAAAAGGTCACATTGGAAGGCAAGCAGTACACACCGCAGGAAATCTCCGCGATGATTCTGTCATACATCAAGAGCTATGCAGAAAGCTATCTCGGTGAACCGGTCACAGAAGCAGTTATCACTGTTCCTGCATACTTCAACGACGCTCAGCGTCAGGCAACAAAGGATGCCGGAAGAATCGCCGGTCTTGATGTCAAGAGAATCATCAACGAACCGACAGCTTCCGCACTTGCATACGGCCTTGACAAAGATACATCCAGAGAACAGAAGGTTCTTGTATATGACCTTGGCGGCGGTACATTCGATGTCTCCATCCTCGATATCGCAGACGGCACATTCGAAGTTCTCTCAACAGCAGGTGATACACATCTGGGCGGCGATGATTTCGATAACAAGATCATCGACTGGCTGGCTGCCAACTTCAAGCGTGAAAACAACATCGATCTGAAAGCTGACAAGATGGCTCTTCAGAGACTGAAGGAAGCTGCTGAAAAGGCAAAGAAGGATCTGTCCGGTATGGTTCAGACTCAGATCTCACTGCCGTTTATCTCAGCCGGCGCAAGCGGACCTCTCCATCTTGAAGCAACTCTGACAAGAGCTGCATTCGATGAAATGACAAAAGACCTTGTTGAAAGAACAATGGTTCCGGTCAGAACAGCATTAAGAGATGCAAAACTCACAGCAGGCGACCTCGATCAGGTTATGCTGGTCGGCGGCTCCACAAGAATTCCGGCTGTTCAGGAAGCAGTCAGAAGAGAACTCGGCAAAGAGCCGAACAAGTCAGTCAACCCTGATGAATGCGTAGCACTCGGTGCAGCAATCCAGGGCGGCGTCCTCCAGGGTGATGTCAATGACGTTCTTCTGCTCGATGTCACACCGCTTTCACTCGGTATTGAAACTCTCGGCGGCGTTATGACAGTTCTGATTCCGAGAAATACAACAATCCCGACATCCAAGTCACAGATCTTCTCCACCGCAGCTGACAACCAGCCGGCAGTCGATATCCACGTACTGCAGGGTGAAAGACCGATGGCTAACGACAATAAGACACTGGGCAACTTCCAGCTTGACGGCATTGCACCGGCAAGAAGAGGCGTACCTCAGATCGAAGTCAAGTTCGATATCGACGTCAACGGTATTGTCAATGTTTCCGCTGTCGATAAGGCAACAAACAAGAAACAGTCCATCACCATCACAAACTCTTCAGGTCTGTCCGAAGACGAAATCGACCGCATGGTGAAGGAAGCTGAAGCTCACAAGGCTGAAGATGACAAGCGCAAGGAAGAGATCGAGACAAAGAACAGAGCTGAGGCTTACATCAACCAGATTGATGAAACCCTTAAGAATGACAATCCGAATGTCACCCAGCAGCAGAAGGATGAAGTCAAGAAGCTCAGAGATGAGCTGCAGGAATGCATCGATAAGAACGATATGGCATCTCTGAAAGACAAGCTGGATGCTCTGGAGAAGGCTGCTCAGGATATGGCTCAGGCAATGTATCAGAACCAGTCAGCCGGCCCTCAGCAGGGATTTGGAGGCCAGGCAAACTCCAACGGCGGATCCACGAACAATGATGACGATATCATCGATGCGGAATTCTCCGACAAGAACTAAGTAAATGTGTAGAGAATGCGGGATTGGATGATAAAATTCCGCATTCTTGATTTAGAAATGAAAGGACCGGCAGTGATATGGCTGAAAAAAGAGATTATTATGAGGTACTCGGTATCTCCAAAGGCGCGAGTGATGATGAAATAAAAAAGGCATATCGTACGCTTGCGAAGAAATATCATCCGGACATCAACAAAGCACCCGATGCCGAAGAGAAATTCAAAGAGATCAATGAGGCATATGAGGTCCTTTCCGATCCGAATAAAAAAGCGACCTATGACCAGTTCGGCTTTGCCGGAATGGATGGCAGTCAGGCCGGCGGCGGCTATGGCGGCTTCAGCAGCGGTTTTGGCGGCATGGATGATCTGAATGACATCTTCTCCTCATTCTTCGGCGGCATGGGCGGAATGGGCGGAATGGGAGGATTCGGTTCCTCTTCACGCGCAAGCAGAGGCCCTGCCCAGGGTAATGACAGAAAGATGAACATCCGTATTTCCTTCATGGACGCATGTTTCGGCAAGAAGGAAAAGATCAATATCGAAGTTGATGAAACCTGCTCTGCATGCGGAGGCAGCGGGGCTGCGTCACCTTCGGATGTGGAAACATGTTCAAGATGCCGCGGTTCAGGTACCGTCATCCAGCAGCAGCGTACCGCATTCGGCGTCTTCCAGACACAGGGTGTCTGCCCGGACTGCCGCGGTACCGGCAAAAAGATCAAGAAGATCTGTCCGCACTGCAAAGGACAGGGCTACAACAAGCGCCGTGTCGAACGTGAGATCAACATCCCGGCAGGCATCAGCGACGGTCAGATGCTGAGAGTGCAGGGACTCGGCGAGCGCGGCTCCAACGGCGGCCCGAACGGTGATCTCTATATTGAAGTTCATATTACTCCGCATCAGGAATTTGAGCGTGAGGGAAGAGATATCTATCTGAACATCCCGATCTCCGCAGTCGATGCGACCATCGGTACAACCATTGAGGTTCCGACAATCCATGGCGATGTATCAATGAAGATTCCGGCCGGCACACAGAACGGCAGACAGTTCAGACTCCGCGGCAAGGGAATCAATGAAACCCGTACAGGCCGTACCGGCGATCAGATCTGCACTGTCAATATCACCGTGGATGACAACCTCTCCCACAGAGAAAAAGAGCTCTACAAAGAGCTGCAGAAACTGCAGGGGACCAGACAAGGCGAAAGCATCTGGTCAAGGTTTAAAAAGAACTTCTCCTGATCACGCTTCCTTGAATTGAAGGGAGGTACAGCATGAATATTGAACAGATGACTGAAATCCTTCAGTCGATTATGATGAATGCTCTGAACAAGTCACGTTCATATCATCACGCCGAGCTTTCGGTTGAGCATATTCTTTCGGCAATGATTGAAGACGGCTCACTGGATACACTGTTTGAAAGACTCGGTGTGAACAAGGATGAGCTGAATGTGCTTGTCAATGAATACATGAAGCGCCTGAGTGCAGTGTCAAATGCAAGCGAGCCGGTGCTTTCCCGCCATGTTTCATCAGCCTATACAAAAGCGCTGGATGAAATGAAGAAACAGGGCGATTCCTATATGAGCACGGCGGCACTGTTCATCGGCATGCTTGAGACAGACGCTCCGCTTATTGCGGAAGCGAAACGCAGATTTCCTCTGGACGTGAACAAAGTCAGAAAAGCAGAGGAAGAAAGGAGAGGCGGTATGACAATGGATGAAAAGACAAATGAGAGCCAGCTTGACGCATTGAGCAAATACGGTCATGACCTGGTACAGGAAGTCCGTGACGGCAAGATTGATCCGGTCATCGGACGTGATGAAGAAATCCGCAGAGTCATTGAAATTCTCTCGAGAAAAACAAAAAACAATCCGGTTCTGATCGGTGAACCGGGTGTCGGTAAAACAGCGATTGTCGAAGGCCTGGCATGGCGTATCATGAACGGTGATATTCCGCTCGGCTTAAAGGACAAGAAGCTGATTGAACTTGATATGGGCGCCCTGATTGCAGGTGCCAAATACCGAGGCGAATTTGAGGAAAGACTCAAAGGCGTCCTCAAGCAGGTGCAGAAGGCAGACGGAAACATCATTCTGTTCATCGATGAGATTCACAATCTTGTCGGTGCCGGAAAGACGGAAGGTTCCATGGATGCCGCAAACCTACTCAAGCCGATGCTTGCCCGCGGTGAGCTCAAGTGCATCGGTGCCACAACATTTGATGAATACAGAAAATATATCGAAAAAGACAGAGCCCTGGAAAGAAGATTCCAGAAGATCATGGTATCCGAACCGAGTGTTGAAGATACGATCTCAATCTTAAGAGGTCTCAAGGACAGATTTGAATCGCATCACGGCGTTCAGATCAAGGATGAGGCGATCATTGCGGCTGCTGTACTTTCCAACCGTTATATCACCGACAGATTCCT
>JAUNEN010000052.1:16679-21214 GCA_030525525.1 Erysipelotrichaceae bacterium | reverse complement strand
TTGAAACAGAAAGCGAAGATGTGATCATCACAAACCTCAAAGCGCACGCTGTCACTTCTGCATATGAAGAAGCAGGAAGCTTTGCATGTGATGATGAGCGGTACAATCAGATTTACCGCATGATTGAACGGACCGTTGAAGCAAATATGGTCAGTGTTCATACAGACTGCCCGACGATTGAGCGCTTTGCCTGGCAGGAACCCAATCACCTGATGGCTCCTTCAATCATGTTCATGAAAAACGGAAAAGATCTCTGGCGAAAATTTCTGAAAGACATGCGTGCTTCCCAGCACACAGCCGAAGATGTATTCTTTGACTTTGCGGGAAACAGCTTCCCGGCCGGTGACGGGCTTGTCCCTTCCCAATGTCCCTGCTACATTCCCAATGTCCTTCCGGTACCGGGCATGGGCAGCTTCTATGACATTATCCCATGGGGCAGCTCGATCATACTGGCAGCCAGATGGCATTATCTTTTCTATGGCGATATTTCGATCATTGAAGAAAACTATGATGCCGGACTCAGATATCTGAACTATCTTAAAACAAAGATGACACCCGAAGGTTTCATCAATCACGGCTTAGGCGACTGGGGCAATCCGGACAATATTCTGGCCCGTGAAAATTATTGAAACAGCCTTCCTCTATGCTGACGCAAAAACACTGAGTGAGTTTGCAGGGTTACTGGGCAAACAGGAAGATGAACAGGAACTGAAGATTTTTGCCGAAACTGTCAGACAGAATTACAATGAAAAGCTCTTATGCAGAGATCCTAACGGCAGAACTGCTTACCGCTGCTATGAAAACAAAGATGAATTTGTCATCTCTCAGGCCTGTGAAGCATTGCCGCTGTACTGGGGTATGGTTCCCGAAGAATGCAAAGCAGATGTGATTGACGCCTTCAGAGAATCACTCATACAGAAAGGATGTCTTTCTGCCGGTGAAATCGGTCTTCCCTATATCATCAATACTGCTGCAGAATACGGCATGAATGATCTGATCGCTTCTTTCATCACAAAAGAAGAACATCCTTCCTATTATGCATTTGTGAAAGACGGCATGACGACGCTTGGTGAATACTGGGAAAGCAATCCGCGAAGCCACTGCCACGACATGATGGGCCATATCATCGAGTGGTACTATTCATTCATCGCCGGCATCAGAATTGAAGAGCCGGGCTTCAGGAAAGTCAGAATCAGACCGTATATGCCCGACTCGATGAATCACTTTGTCTGCACATATGGAACTCCTTATGGTGAGATTCATGTTGAAGGAAAACGTGAAAACGGAACCTGTGAATATACATATTCCCTTCCAGAAGGAATCACGGAAGTCAAAGACTGAGCATCTTATGGCAAGCGGAAAACCGGTGATCAATTGACTTCCTTTTGCTTCAGTACAAATAAACATGATGATCTTGAAAGCCTGAGCATTCTGAAAGGAAAAACCGTATTCTGGGTATTAAGATATATCGGCTGCACGGTATGCCGCTATGATGTCAAACTGATTGCAGAGCGCTGTCAGGAATTCAGAGACAAGAATGCACAGGTATACGTTCTGATGCAGAGTGACAGGACTCATGTACTGAATGATCTGGCAAAAACAGATACACAACTGCCTTTTGAAATCATTACCGATCCGGAAATGAAGATCTATGAACTGCTTTCCGTTGAACCGGCAGAATCAATGGAAAAACTCGCCGAAGGAGTCGGCGAAGCACTCAGAGAAAAAGCAAAGCTTGCCAGAAAAGCCGGTTTCTCGCACGGCGACTATGAAAGCAATGAACAGCAGCTGCCTGCCCTGTTCATCGTGAATGAAGACGGAAGTGTCGCTTATGCACATTACGCCAAAAACATCATGGACATGCCTTCCCTTGATGAAGTTCTCGAAATGCTCTGAAACATATGAAAGGAATCTCTGAAGTACATCTGAGATTCCTTTTTTTACCAATATAATTATTCCGTTTTTATTTTGCTTCGACTTTTTCAACTGCAGCTTCCGGCGCATTCTTGACAACCGATGCAATGCCGTTTTTGCAGGCTTTCATGGACTTGTAGCCTTCGCTTGATCCGATGTTCTGTCCGTTTTTTGCCTTTAAGCGGAAGCGTGTTTCGCCTGCTTTATCCGTATAGATTTCAAACTTCGGACACTTCTGCTTTTCATAGCCTTCAACTGTCTGATCTTCAACCGCAGCGACAGCAGCATTTTTTGCGACAGAAGCGACGCCGTTGCGGCATGACTTCTCGGAAGCGTACACTTCAGAAGTCAGAATCACTTCACCGTTGGAAGCCTTGAGATCAAATTTGATCCCGGTTTTGGTTTCCCTGATCACGAATTTTCCAATTGCCATATTATCTCCTTTTATTGTGTGCATCAAATGCACTCATCTGTTAATTTCATTATAATTTGCAACAAGAAACGCAACAAGAAAAAACATGCATGTTACCGGTTCTTCCATGTATTTTCCTCTGATTGACATGGGTTTTAATTCAAAGGGCTGTATAATATTGCAGTAAATATGAATGAGAGGAGCGCATCATGGCAAAAACAACAGCACGCAATCTGACCGAAGGAAATATCGCGAAGCAGATTATCTTATTCTCGCTTCCGCTAATGCTCGGAAACATCTTCCAGATGCTTTACAACACGGTGGATTCAATCGTTGTCGGAAACTATGTCGGCACCCAGGCACTTGCGGCAGTCGGCTCCACGACGATGATTGTGAATCTGTTTGTATTCTTCTTCAACGGCTTCTCGATCGGTGCCGGCGTCATCATCGGAAGATATTTCGGCAGTAAGGATATGAAGAGTCTGCATACTGCGATCGAAACGGTCATGGCCGCTTCATTCATTCTGTGCGTGCTCTTTACGGCAGTGTCAATCTTTATGGTTGAACCGATGCTGCGGATGATGGCAACCCCGGCCGATGTCTTCGACAGTGCTTCGCTGTATCTCAGGATCTACTTTGCCGGTATTTCAGGTCTGCTGATCTACAACATCGGCAGCGGTATTCTGAGAGCGGTCGGCGATACAACAAGACCACTCTACTTTCTGATCCTGACAAGCATTCTCAACATCATCCTCGACCTGCTGTTTGTCCTTGTCTTCCATATGGGAATTGCCGGCGTTGCATTTGCGACAATCATTGCCCAGTTTGTATCAGCCGGCATGTGCCTGCTGCTCTTAAGCACAACAAAAGATGTCTACCGCTTCAGCTGGACGGATATGAAAATCGATTTCGACATTCTCAAACGGATCTTTGCGGTCGGTATGCCGGCAGCCATTCAGTCGATGTTGACAACATTTTCAAACATCTTTGTACAGGGGTATATCAACTACTTCGGCTCAGGCGTCATGGCCGGCTGGAGCTGTTATAACAAAATCGATATGTTTATCATGCTGCCGATGAGCTCCATGGCAATGGCTGCCACAACGTTTGTTGCCCAGAACGTCGGTGCCGGAAAAATGAAGCGTGCACATGCCGGAACGGTCACAACCAACATTCTGACCGTTTCCATCACCGGCATTATTGCAGCAGTCATCTTCATCTTTGCGCCTGCTTCGGTTTCCCTGTTTACAAGCGATCCCGATGTCATTAAGTACGGTGTTCTCTTCTTAAGAGCAAATGTCTTCTTCCTCCTGTTCAACTGCATCAACCATGTTCTTGCAGGAAGTCTCAGAGGTTACGGCGATTCGAAGGCACCGATGGTCATCATGCTCACCGGCTTTGTCGCAGTGAGACAGGTTTATCTCTTTGTCATGACACGCTTTATTTCAAATACGGCAGCGCTTGTCGGCTTCAGCTATCCGGTCGGCTGGATGGTTACCTGTGCTCTTGAAGTTGCCTATTATCTGAAAAATAAAGATTCCTATTCAGCTTCCTGAATATCTGACTGTCGGGTCACAAAAGCCTGACAGTTTTTGTTTCCGGACAGATGTGATAAGATCGCAATATGGAAAAGAGACAGCAAAAAACTGAATCTTTTGTCCGCACCTATATCATCAGAGAAAAACAGGAACGCCTTCTGCATGAACTGAATCATCCTGCCAAAAGACCACGGGCAATCGACCGGTTTTCACATACATCTTCATTGTTATTAAAGCCTTCGAAAATCATCATGAAGGATGAGAATCTCAGTCATCTGACAGAATTCAGACAATTCATGAAACAGCATGACACAGACTGTCTGATCCTCTCAGCTGATTCGTTTCTGAATGAGAAGACAATGCGGTTTTCCGAAGCTGTGCAATATGCTTCAGCCTCCGGCGAATGTGCAGTCATCATCGGTGATACATTTGCATGTGTCTATGGGGAATATACTCCGAACGGCCGCGATGAATATCTTCTGTGCGAGGAAACATTATGAACAGAAATACTGAAACAGAAAATCAGATTCTTCAGGAATTCTGGAATCAGGCATTCGGGAAACAGCCGGAAGCTTCCGTGAAGAAAATCAAGACTCTTGCGCCGAGTGAAAAACTCTTTCTTGCAGCTGCTTCGCTTGGACAGTATTCAGATGTGCTTGACTATGGATGCG
>JAUNEN010000052.1:0-16579 GCA_030525525.1 Erysipelotrichaceae bacterium | reverse complement strand
AAGATCCCTGATGAATCATTTGACGCCGTCTTCTGCTCCAATGTTCTTGATGTCATCCCTTCTGAAACAGCTGTATTGATTCTGAATGAATTTGCACGGATCATGAGAAACGGCGCAAAGCTCATCGTCGGAATGAATTATTATCTCTCACCTGAAAAGGCCGCAAAGCGTAACCTGGATCTGAAAGAAAACGGGAAGCTCTATGTCGACGGCGTATTGCGCATGGTGTCAAAAAGCGATGAGGAATGGATAACCATATTTGCTGAATGGTTCAGACCTGAAAAGCTTGATCACTTCGCCTGGCCAAGTGAAGAAACCGAAACAAGAAGACTGTTTGAATTCAGAAAAAAATAGGTATCAAAAAAACGGGAATTCAGTTTTCCCGTTTTTGCTTGTATCAGAGATTTTTGAAAACTTCGTCGGGAAGCTTTGTGTTGAACGGTTCATCAAGCATATCCGGATGAGCCAGGAAATACTGAAGAATCTTCATCGATTTGGAGAAATAATAGCCGTCAGCGATTCTTTCATCCATAGTGATGTTCAGATCAACTGCATCCCTGAAGATAACCTGATCATTTTCATAGAACGGCATTCTGTCCTTTTTGCCGATGACCACGAACATGGAGGTTGTTCCCCAGTTTGTCAGATGGTGGAATCCGCTGGGCAGGCCGATCGAACCGAGATTTGCAAAGTTGACGGTTGAATGATACGGATCGGTTTCAACAAGTGCGGGAAGAATCATCCCCTTCTTTTCCATCCAGCATACACCGTTGAGTATCGGTCTCGAGATGAATTTCGGAATGGCATTGAACTTATCCATCACACCGGTTGATTCATCGACATAGCTCTTGTTTTTGAGCTTAAGAAGCTGTCTGTGAATCTCGTTATGAAGGTCATCGATTGTCCAGTCAGGCTTGCTGTGAATGAAAGCAAGCACTTCCCCGCCTTCATCAGTAAATTCCTGTTTGACGGTAAAAGCTGCACTGATTTCATTGCGCTTGTACATCTTTTTGTTATGAATGAAAATGGAAAGCTTTGATCTTAATGTAATCGTCTTGAGTGTTGCCGCAATCAGACACTGGAAGAGATTGTATTTATATTCAGGATTGACTGAATTTTTCTTTTCAATGTATTTGTTCACTTCAGTTAAATCAATCCGGAAGCTGAAGAAAGCTTCGTTGTCACAGCGGTTCGGATACATAAAAGGCATAATGAAATGCATCGAATCCACATTTTTTAAATATTTGGCATCAAATCTGTCGCCCATAAGAATTACCTCATTTTCTGCCGGATTTGCTGAATCGGATCTGCTGTCCTTCCGGCTTTTCGGACAGCCTAAACAATATTAGCACTAAACCGGGCAAATGAAAAATCCGGTCAGAGACCGGATTGATTCATTTGGTGAATTAATACTGAGGCATTGCCGGAGCAGCCGGTTCCTCATGAGGAATCTCAGCAACTGCAGCTTCAGTTGTGATGAAGAGGCCTGAGATGCTGGATGCGTTGAGCAGAGCGCTTCTTGTAACCTTGCAAGGGTCGATGATGCCGGCAGCGAACATGTCTGTCCATTCGCCTGTCTTTGCATTGAAGCCGACATTCTCATCTGCAGCGAGCTGCTGTTCAAGAATTTCGTTTCCGTCGAATCCTGCATTTTCAGCAATCTGCATAATCGGTTCCTTGAGGGATTCAAGAACAACGTTGATACCTCTCTGAACGTCGACGATGTCGCTCTTGACTTCGTCCTTGATGCCCTTGTATGCCTGGATCAGTGCCAGACCGCCGCCTGTGACAACACCTTCCTCAACAGCAGCCTTTGTTGCGTTGAGAGCGTCTTCGATTCTCAGCTTCTTGTCCTTGAGTTCTGTTTCAGTTGTTGCACCGACCTTGATCAGAGCAACGCCGTTGGACAGCTTGCCGAGTCTTTCCATCAGCTTCTTCTTGTCGTAATCGCTCTTTGTGTTGTCGATTGCAGCTCTGATTTCCTGAACTCTTGCGGCAACAGCAGCCTTGTCTCCGGCACCGTCGATGATTGTTGTCTTGTCCTTGGAAACGACAACCTTCTTGGCGGAACCAAGATCAGCGACTGTCATATCAGCCAGATTTGCATTGAGATCCTTTGCGAAGAATGTTGCGCCTGTCATTGCAGCGATATCGCCGAGCTGGTTCTTTGCATTGTCACCGAATCCCGGAGCCTTTGTTGCAACAACATTGAATGTGCCTCTGAGCTTGTTGATGATCAATGTGCTCATGACTTCATTGTCATAATCATCAGCGATGATCAGTAACGGCTTGTTAGCCTTGACGACTTCTTCAAGAACAGGAAGGATATCCTGGATTGTGTTGACCTTCTGGTCTGTAACCATGATGAACGGATTGTCGAGAGAAACTTCCATCTTTTCACGGTCGCTGACCATGTAAGGTGAAACATATCCCTTGTCATACTGCATGCCTTCTGTCATCTCAAGTGTTGTTTCAAAGCTTCTGCTTTCATCAACATTGATGACACCGTCATTGCCGACCTTTGACATTGCTTCGGCGATGATCTTGCCGATCTCTTCGGAACCGGAAGAGATTGTTGCGATATTTCTGACATCATCATTTGTTGTGACCTGATGAGACAGGGAGAGCAGTTTCTTCGCAGCAGCATGTGCGGCTTTTTCAATACCTTCACGCATCAGAACAGGATTTGCTCCCTTATCAACAGCCTTGAGACCGTTTGTGATCATGGACTGTGTCAGGATAGTTGCTGTTGTTGTGCCGTCGCCTGCTGTCTCGTTTGTGTTGTTGGCAGCTTCATAGACGAGTTTTGCACCCATGTTTTCGAACTTGTCTTCGAGTTCGATTTCCTTGGCGATGGTAACACCGTCATTTGTGATGATCGGTGAACCGTAGCTCTTTTCAAGGACAACATTTCTGCCCTTGGGGCCGAGTGTCACCTTGACAGCATTTGCCAGAGTATTGACGCCGTCAAGCATCTTCTGACGTGCATCTTTTGAATATCTGATTTCCTTTGCCATATGAAATTACCTTCTTTCTTATTCAACAATTGCCAGAATATCTTCTGCCTTGATCAGTAACATGTCTCTGTTATCAACCTTGACTTCAGTTCCGGAGTATTTCTTGTAAATAACCTTCATGCCTTCTGACAGATCGATCGGAACGAGTTTGCCGTCTTCTGTCTTGCCCGGGCCGACTGCCACAACAACGCCATGGCTCGGTTCATCCTTTGCCTTCTGTGTTGTCAGGATAATGCCGCTCTGTGTTTTTTCTTCTTCCTTGACCTTTTCAAGGACCACATAATCATGTAATGGTTTCAACATTGAATGCCTCCTTATTTAGCACTCTTTAAGAGTGTTTGCTAACCATTGATTATTCTAGTCACTTGCTGTCACTCTGTCAAGGTGAGTGCCAACTTTTTTCACATGTAAATGAGAATTGACGATCAGGCTGTGTTAGAATGCTTCTGAAAGGAAGATTTGACTATGAACATTCTCATTATCGATGCCCAAGGCGGCGGAATCGGAAGACAACTGATCGCAGAAATCAAAAGCAGAAACCAAAGTGCTTTCATTCACGCAGTCGGCACCAACTCGGCAGCTACCCAGGCTATGCTCAGGGCAGGAGCCGATGCCTGCGCAACCGGTGAAAATGCGGTGATTACGGCCTGCCGGGATGCGGATGTGATTGTCGGTCCGATCGGCATTGCGATTGCGGATTCGATGCTTGGCGAAGTGACGCCGAAAATGGCAAAAGCCGTCGGCCGCTCCAAAGCCAGAAGAATCCTGATTCCCTTTCAGCATTGCGGCAGTGTAATCATCGGTGTTTCGGAAACAAATACCGGCAGACTCATTACGGAAGCCGTCAGCAGATTATTTGAAGAAAACTGAAGTGTGAGTGTCTTCTTAAAGACATTCACTTTTCTTTTTCAGACAGCCAGACAATCTGAACATAACTTCCTCAGATTGTTTTTTTGTTGCACTTTCAGCTTTTTTTATAAAATGTATATGTATGAAAAATCTGAGTCTGAATCTGACGGGCGACAGTGAGCTCTTCATACTTGCACTCAAATGCATGATTGCATTTGCTGTCCTGTATGCACTCTTTCACTTTCTGCCCGAAATCAAAAAAAGAAAAAAAGAAAACTTCACCTCTTCGCTTGATTTTGTGAAACCTTCCCGCAGCGCACCTTCCTTGACGAAAACAGATCTGCGGAATATGAGCATCGTCACTGTGCTCTATGCGATTGTTTCATTCCATATGCTCGGGTCAGCGACTTTCGTCAATACAACCTGGCAGCCTTCGGATGAAAGCACGGATCTTGTCTATGAATGCACGGATGATACAAAGTTTGATGCGATATATGCTATCTACAATGAGGGCGACAACAATTCAAATCCCGATAACTATCAGCTCGGCTTCCACAACATCAATATCTACGGTTCCAATGGCCGCAATTCATGGGATCTCTTATGCACGATGGAAAGCAAAGGCATTTATCAATATAAGATCTATGAAGGCGATTGGGATTATAAGTATGTCTGGGTTGCGTCAAGAGACAAAAATGACACAATCACTGAATTTGCCCTGCGCAATCTGAATCATGACGGCTTTCTGAAATTATCAGTTTTATCAGACAGCGATCCTTCAGAAACCTATCCGGCAGAATATCTGATTGATGAAACAGAAAAAGTTCCGCTCAGTCCGACCTATTATGAAGAAGGCTATTTTGACGAAGTCTATCATCCCCGCAATGCATGGGAAATTGCCAACGGGCAGAGAATGTACGCTACCGTCCATCCCCTGTTCGGGACCAATCTGATGGCTCTGTCGATCAGGCTGCTCGGATTATCACCGTTTGGCTGGCGGTTTGCCGGAGCTTTATTCGGCGTTCTGATGATTCCTTTGATCTATGCATTATGCAAACTGCTGTTTCATAAGACATTTGCCTGCACATGCGGAGCAGTTCTGCTCGGTGCAGAATTCATGCATATCACAACATCGAGAATCGGAACGCTCGAACCGTTCTCCGTCTTCTTCATCATGTGGATGTTCTATTATATGATCCGCTATACAGAGACGAGCTTCTACGACACACCTCTGAAAAAACAGCTGAAGACTCTGTTTGTCTGCGGTCTCCTGATGGGAATTGCAATTGCGACCAAGTGGACCGGCTGCTACAGTGCGGTGGGTCTTGCCATCCTGTTATTTGCCAATCTGATTCAGCGCTTCAGGGAATACCTCAAAGCAAAAAATGTTCTCAAACAGAAAGAGTCATATTCGATCACACAGATCAGGGAAGCTGAAAAGATCACTTCTGTCTTTGTAAAAAATCTTGTGATCACACTGGCCTGCTGTGTTGTCTTCTTCATTATCATTCCTTTGATCATTTACTTTGTCACATATATTCCGGATCATGTCTGGAAAGACGATACATGGTCGCTTAAAAATGTTGTGAAGCAGACGCTTTATATCTACAACTACCACAAAGGTGTCACAGCCACCCATCCCTATCAGTCAGTATGGTATCAGTGGCTCCTGGATATCCGGCCGATCTGGTATCACATCAGCACGGACGCAGACGGTTACAGACATACGATCAGCTGCTTCTCAAATCCGCTTCTGTGCCTGGGCGGACTTGTGTCGATTTTCATGTGTTTTGCTCAGTACATCCTTCACAAAGATGCAAATGCATTTACAATCCTTGTCGGATATCTGACTGCCTTATGTCCGTGGCTTCTTGTTGACAGATGCGTCTTCAGCTATCACTTCTACCCCAGCAGCATCTTCACAATCCTGGCAATTGTCTTTGTGATTGATCTTTTGATGAGGCAGAAGCCTGAATCAAAGAATTTCATCATTGCATTCATGACAGTCTATGTACTGCTGTTTGTCATCTTTCTGCCGATCACCTGCGGTTTCGGTACGACACAGGCTTATATTGATTCATTGGAGTGGTTAGGTACATGGCACTTTGGATAAAGGATTATTTCAGAAAATATAAATGGGATCTGCTTGTTTCACTGATCCTGACACTCATACTCATGTTTCCCTATATCGTAAGAGGATTCACACCGGTTGAACATGACACATTCTTTCATCTTTCAAGAATCGAAAACCTCTCGATCGCAATCAGGGAAGGCCATTTCTTCCCTGCCATCTATCCTTACGAAAACAACGGATTCGGCTATCCGAGCTCATTGTTCTACAGTGACTTCTTCCTGATCCCTTCTGCCCTGCTGCATCTGGCAGGCGCGCCGCTGGCGATGTGCTACCGGATCACGGTGATCATCGCAGTCTATATCTCTTCCCTGACAATGATGGCATTGGTCAGACGCATTGACGGAAGAGCATCTGCAGCGTGGTTAAGTGCTGCCGCATATCTGTTCTCGAATTATCACATCACGGATATCTATGTCAGAGGTGCGCTTGGCGAAGTGTTTGCACTTGCGGTTCTGCCGGCTTTGCTGAATGCGCTTTACCGCATCCTTCATGAAAAGGATACCGAAGGCTGGTTTGTACTTGCCCTTTCACTCGGATCTCTTGCCCTCTGTCACAATCTGACATTTGCGCTCGGTGTATTCCTGTTCATTCTCGTATTCGGTCTTTATCTGGATCAGCTCAATAAAGAGATCTTCATTACTTTATGCAAAGGTGTCGGCTTCGCATTTCTGATTTCGGCATTCTTCACACTTCCGATGCTTGAGCAGCTCGGTTCACAGACACTTGTCGTCCATTACTTCGGCTCTTCAAGCAATTTAGGCCAGTACTCCGTTGATCTATGGCAGTACTTTGCAAACAGGACAGTCTTCAATCTGGCCGGCAATACCCGTCCTCATGATGCGACGATGCTGGTCAATGTCGGCTACTTCCTTGAATTTGCACCGCTTGCATATCTTTTTGTTTCAAAAGAAAAGAAGAACAGGTTTGTCACATTCTGTCTGATCGCCGGTTATCTGATGATCCTGCTGCCCTGCTCGCTGATACCGTGGGATTATCTTTATGCAATGCGCATCCTGCAGTTCCCGTGGCGTTTAAACACATTGGGAATTCTTCTGCTGAGCGTGCCGGCCGCAATCGGTGTGACTGAAATCCTGAAGAAAAATATTGCAGTTGTCCTCTGCATCGTACTGTTAAGCGGCGAATGTGTCTGGCATGTTCGTCCGGTACTTCAGAGAACATTCGGCATGAGTGATCAGATGACATGGAGCGATGTACTCGACGGGCAGTTATGTGATCCCTATTACTCTGCAGACTATGTCAGAGTTGAGCTTGCCGGCGGCGATTATCTGCCCTGGCCGCATCCTGACTACAGAACAGCAACCCGTAAGATCAAGAGCGAAAGCGGCAAAGAGCTTTCCATTGAATACAGCCAGCATGCCGGTTACTTCTCCTTTGAAGCCGGTCAGGAAACAGATGAAGACTTCATTCTTCCTTTGACCTGGTATGAAGGTTATACCGCATATAAAACAGACAAGTCATTTACGATGATTGAACTTGAAAAGTCGGATGAAGGTCTTGTCAAAATACGCAATGCCGGAAAAGGAAGCTACTTTGTCTTGTTTGAAGAAACTGCGCTGAGGCGTTTATGCAACAGTGCTTCGATCATGGGATTTGTCTTTATGATCCTGATCAAAATGAAGATGAACTGGTGGTCGGAATATTTCAAGCAGATCGAAAAGAGAAAGAACAACGACAGAAACAGAAAATGAAAAACAGGACTTTATGCAAGCTAGTGCATAAGGTCCTGTTTCATTTGATTGAACTTTTTTTCTCAGGCTCTCAGTTCAGCTTTCAGCTTTTTCGCAAGTGCTTCAAGAATTGCATTATGGACTGTGCTGATTTCTTCTTCCTTGAGTGTATGGTCAGCAGCCTGATATGTCACACGCAGTGCAACGCTCTTCTTGCCTGCTTCAACATGCTCGCCTTCGTAAATATCGAAGATTTCAACATTGCGGAGCAGTTTGCCGCCGGCTTTGCTGATGGTTGTTGTGATCTGCTGTGCGCTTGTAAGTCTGTCTGTGACAACAGCGATGTCTCTGGAAACGGAAGGATAGCGCTCAAGCGGTACGAACTTCATTCTTGTGCCTCTTGTTTCAAAGAGCTGATCAATCTTCAGTTCGCAGTAAACAACGCTCTTCTTCAGATCGAATTTCTTTGCATAGGCAGGATGGATGTCACCGAAGACGCCGAGGAACTTTCTGTCCATCCAGAGTTCTGCACTTCTGTAAGGATGGAAGTGAACGGTATCCTTTGTGTTTTCCTTGATCATGATTCTGCCGCCGAAGAAGCCGAGCTTCTTGAGCAGCGACATGATCAGGCCCTTCATAGCATAGAAGTCACCGGGCTTTACGATCTTGTGAAGTTTATCTTCTTCAAGATTGCCGTCAAAGACAATTGCGAGTCTTTCCTCTTCTCCCTGATTGGAATAAACCTTGGAGATTTCATAGAATGAGCAGTTATTGTTCTGATGTGCTTCATTGTACTGAACACATTCAAGAACAGAGTTCAGCAGTGAAGTACGGATGTATTTCTTCGCATCGCTCATCGGCATTGCAAGTGCGATTGCTTCTCCGGCAGGATCGAATGCATTTGCAATGTAATCATCTGAAACAAGTGTATAGGTGATGATCTCATTGAGGCCGTTGGCTCTTAAGAGTTCACCGAGTGTTCTTCTGACGGATTGTGCCGGTGTGAGTCTGCCGACAGTTGCCTCCATGAACGGAAGTGTGCTCCTGAGGTTGTCAAAACCGATCAGACGGATGACTTCTTCATCGATATCGGCAGGACGCTCGATATCTGTTCTGTAGGAAGGAATCGTGCATGTGATTTCATCGCCTTCGACTTCCGGTTTGAAGTCAAGCCATGTCAGAACTTCCTTCACCTGATCCATGGTGAATTCTGTACCGAGCAGATCGTTGCAATGAGTCAGTGTTTCTTTGACCTGACGCGGTTCATAGCTGAAATCGCCGCAGCAGACTGTCTTTTCAAAACCTGATGCATTTGCATATTCCTGCAGCAGCATCACCGAACGGTCGACTGCCTTCTGCATGGAAAGCGGTTCAAGTCCCTTGGTGAAGCGCTGTGCCGCTTCGGTAATCAGATTCAGACGGATGGATGAACGGCGTACGCTTGCCGCATCGAAGGAAGCTGCTTCGATGAAGATTGAATCGGTTGTTTCATCGATCATGGACTCTTCGCCGCCCATAATACCGGCAATACCTGTCGGCTCACCGCCTGTTGTGATGACAAGATCACCTTTGCGGATTTCGAATTCAACGCCATCAAGAGCTGTCATGTTCATTTCAACATCGTCGACAACCGTGATCTCACGGGCCGGCAGCTTTGCCAGATTGTAATAATGAAGCGGCTGTCCGGTTTCGAGCATGACGAAGTTGGAAATATCGACAACGTTGTTGATGGAGTTCATGCCTGCCGCATGGAGATAGTTGACCATCCATTTCGGGGAAGGTCCGACTTCTACATGATTGACTGCCTTGCCAAGGAATGCAGGGCATTTTTCAGTTTTGGAAGAAACTCTGAAGTTTCCTTCTTCGCCGATGTCTGCCTTGCCCGCATAATCAGGCCATTTTACTTCACGGTGCAGGATTGCACCGACTTCCTTTGCCATATTCCACATGGATGAGCAGTCGGCGCGGTTGGGTGTCAGAGAAACATCCAGAACCGTATCATCATATCCGAGATATCCGAGAACATCTCTTTCACCGACCGGTGCATCGGCCGGAAGTTCCTCGATACCGGAGCACTGGTATTCAGTCAGATATTTCTTGTCAACGCCAAGCTCATACAGAGCACATAACATACCGTTGGAATCAATTCCTCTTAACGGCTTGACCTTGATTGTTCCGCCCGGCAGCTCAGCGCCATCCAGGGCAACAATAACCTTTAAGCCTGCCCGGCAGTTGGGAGCACCGCAGACAATCTGCAGAACGTCTTCGGGATTTTCACCGATCTTTGTCTGAGTGATGTGAAGATGTGTTCCTTCAACATCCTCTGAGGAAAGGACTTCGCCGATCACAAGGTTGGTGCCCTGTGCCAGAGGTTCGATTCCTTCAACCTCAAGACCTGCCGTTGTCATCTTTTCGGCAAGCTCTTCAGGTGTAATTCCGCTGAGATCGACATATTCACTCAGCCATTTGTAACTTAATCTCATCTTTGATGTCCTCCTCAGTCAAAACGGTCGAACGTCTTCAGGAAACGCTCATCGTTGATATAGAAATTGCGGATATCATCAATACCGTATTTCAGCATGGCAACACGCTCGAGCCCGACACCGAATGCAAAGCCGGTGCATTTTTCGGAATCAAAGCCGTTCATTTCAAGCACATGCGGATGAACCATACCGGCACCGAGGATCTCAATCCAGCCGCTGCCTTTGCAGACATTGCAGCCTTTGCCGTTGCAGAAAGGACATGAGACATCAACTTCAACAGAGGGTTCTGTGAACGGGAAGTAGGAAGGACGGAAACGGATCTGTCTTCCTTCGCCGAACATTCTGTTTGCCATGAATTCCAGTGTTCCCTTGAGGTCGGCAAGTGTGATATGTTCGCCGACGACAAGACCTTCGCACTGTGTGAATTGATGGGAATGGGTTGCATCGTCATCATCGCGTCTGTATACCTTGCCCGGGCAGATCAGCTTGATCGGTGTCTGTCCCTTGGCCTTTTCAAGCTCTCTCATCTGCATAGCAGTTGTATGGGTTCTGAGCAGTGTATTCGGGTCGATGTAGAAGGTATCCTGCATCTCTCTTGCCGGGTGATCCTTCGGGATGTTGGCAAGTTCAAAGTTGTAATAATCTTCTTCAACTTCCGGTCCTTCGGCAATCTTGTAGCCCATGCCGATGAAAAGGTCTTCAATCTCCTGCTGAATCATATGCAGCGGATGCATGGTACCCTTTTCGCTTCTTGTACCGGGAAGTGTGATATCAAGTCTGTCTTCGATCAGCTTTGCTTCAAGAGCCTTGGCTTCGAGTTTTTCGTTTGCTGCTTCAAGAGCTTCGCTGACGGCCTGCTTGCAGAGATTGACTTTCTGGCCGAATACAGGTTTTTCCTCTTTGGGGAGTGATTTCATTTCACTCATCAAAGCCTGGATACTGCCTTTTTTACCCAGATAGCGGATTCTGACCTGCTGCAGTTCTTCGACGCTTTCAGCGCTTTCAATCGCCGCAAGCGCTTCGTTTTGTACATCTGTGATCCTGTCCATGTTTTCCTCCAAAAATAAAAGCGTTCCTCATTCACAGGAACGCATGACACGCGGTACCATCCTGATTCGCATTTCCTTCTGAAATGCACACCTTGATTATGCCCTTAACGCGGGCGTACGGAGGTGATTGGCCTCACTGGAAAAGTGAATTCGCCGCCTGTTTCTGATGGAAGGCTTTCAGCATTTGTCTTCCTCTCTTGTCTCAGGCCTTGACGGTTACTGGTCTTTTCTTTTGCGCTTTACCCTATTGATTATAGAGGAAACCTCTGATTTTTCAATCAGAAAGTGGTTTCCTCGTTTTTCGTGATTCACCTGTTCAGGATGCTTTGAGCTTCACGATGATTCCGGCAAGGACGAGCGCTCCGCCGATTGCAATCATAAGCGGCGGATAAACGCTTGATGTGCCATAGATTTCCAGGATTCCGCATAACGTAAATCCACTCATCAATACCAGTACCCCATCGTTGTAAACCCGACCAAGATCCTCCGCCATGATCATTGCCGGCAGCAGCCCCATCAGAAGCGGAATCAGTGGCATCGTCAGCATAAAGACTGACAGAACGCCGAAGCTGAAGCATTCATAGACAAATGAGAAGAGAATACTGAGAACTGAGATAATCAGCCAGTTTCTGATCACTTTCTGATTAATAACCGATACACACTGCATCACTGACACTCCTTTCTGAAATACTTCTGCCTGTTGTGGTGGGATTGTTGATGACTTCATTCATGAAGACCATTGTGCTTGATCCTCCCCCATCCAGGTTATATGCAGTTTCAACATTCAAAGATTCAAGAAATTCTGCAAGCTCATAGAGCGACAATCCTTCGCTTTCATCCGTTCGCCCGTCCGAGACAACAAACAGATAATGAAGCGGTTCGATTTCACAGATTGCCGTTCTTGGATTGGAAGCCTTTGCCTTGCCGACTTCATCATTTTCATCAACTGCAATCTCGCCATTGACAATGAGACCCGGTCCGAACGAATAAACCTGCACAGCCCCGCTTTCATAGAGCTCTTCTGCACTGACACTGTCTTCACTCACAATTTCAAAGCTGCCGTCGCTCATAATTGCAAGTGCTTCATTCGATGAGGATGTACTTCTGTAAAGAACACCGTTTCTGATCACATAGCCGCTGTTTCTTGCGCCGTAATAATCGCCGTTGATTGCCAGGATGGCATTGTTTTCTTCCGCCATCTCACTTGTCGTATCGGTGACATTTTTCCCGTAGATATTATCGGCAAAGCAGCTGTAGAGATATGAGAGATCACTCACCTGCACATCTGCCACATAGATGACTGTGCCGTTATAGTCATATTCTTTGATTTCAATCTGAATGTTCTCATCAGCATAGGAATTCTCACCGATCAAAGGCTGAGAGCTCTCAGTCTTTGATGCATCTTCTGAAATGTCATCTGATTCCTGAGTGTACTCTGAATCTGATCCATTCTGGTGTGAGGAAAAATGATAGCCGGTATCTGACTCATTGTTTCCGGCAGATGTGGATGAATCTGATTCTGAAGTTTCAGCGCCGCTTTCATGGGAAGCTGTCACTTCATAGGTTCTTGCGATCACAAATGTGTCGAGAAGCACGAACACGGAAACCGCAAGGATGATGAAACAATCTAAGAGATAAAACATTTTCTTTTTCATATTTCCGCCTTTCGTTGTGAATGATTGAAAACATATCTGTTCTGAGCAATATAGGAGAAGATAAAGAGAATCATTTCCGTCATGATTTTCGCAGGCAGTGCACTCAGACCTGCAGCGTTAAGTCCATACAGCAGACATGTATTGAGAATCAGAATCACGCCGGCAAGCATCACATAACGCAAGAAACTTGAGCTGCGCTTTGATGAATCTCTGAATACAGCGCTGCGGTTGACTTCATAATTGAACGATGCCGAGCATATACGCGCCAGAATGTTGGCTGCCGCCATTCCTGTGCTGAAACTGAACAGCATATTCAGTACAGCGAACAGAGCCGTATCAAGTACAAATGAAGCCAGAGACGAAAGAGAGAATTTCAGAATCTCTGAATAGATACGGACGGAATCCCTGATGACATGGAAATGGGATCCTTCGTTGTTTCCTTCATAGACCGTCTCAATCGGAATCTGTATCATTTGAATTCCCTTACGCGCACATACAAGCAGCTGGTTCATCTCATATTCATAGCGGTCGCCTTTGATTTCCAGAAACTCCGGAATCAAAGAAACATGGAAAGCTCTGAGACCTGTCTGCGTATCTTTGATCCTGACACCTGTTGAAAAGGCAAAGATCTTTTCGGTGAGCTGATTGCCATAGCGGCTTCTGAACGGAACATCTTCTCTGGCAAAATCCCTGACGCCGAGCACCAGGCAGTTCTGATTCATTGAAGCCTCGCGGGCACATCTCAGAATATCGGCGCAAAGATGTTGGCCGTCACTGTCACAGGTCACGACAATGTCATAATCCATATTCTCGAAAATATACTTCATGCCTGTTTTCAGAGCAGCACCTTTGCCTCTGTTTGTTTCATGCTTCAGAAGAATTGTTCCTTCCGGCAGTTTTTCAAATATCTGATTGAATTCTTCACGCGATCCATCATTGACGCACACACACTGTACATTGCACTCATTCAGCTCTTTTACCAGCTGAATCAATGTTTCGGTCGGGCAGTAGGATGGAATCAATGCAGTTGTTCTATACATAAAATCACCTCCGCTGCATGCTTTAAAATTAGCGGAGGTGATAAAAGAATATGTGGATTGAATATGAACTTTGGCTGAAGAAGATGTTAAGCCAATCTTCACAAAAGCAATTAAACAAAGTGATTGTATCTTAAGGCATCATATGCCCCATACAGTTCGTCAAGATCATCGCTGCCCAGAACAAACGAGCCGCCGAGCAGTTCAAAATGATCGCCGTCAATGACCGCACCGCCTTCATTGGGCATGCAGATGACAGCTCTGCCGGTATCTTCGATCGTCCGGATAATTGCTTCAATATGGGTGAGATTTTCTTCATAATGAACTTCGATATCAAAGCCTTCCAGCATGCCGAGTCCTTCGTAATACTGGAACTCATAGTCTTCTTCGGGGGTCAGATGAAACTCATCAAACTGAATCATTGCCCCGGCGCTGGTTCCCATGATGACGCCTTCAAAGCTGCGGATTTCATCCATCAGATCAAGATCATACAGTCTCTGCAGCATCCATCCCGGATATCCGCCGGTGAAAAACAGAACATCCGCTTCCCGGATCTTACGGACGCTTGATTCATGATCATCTTCATAATAATTGATCCACCTGATTGATTTTTCTTTGATGCCGTACGATCTGAACGGTCTGACGATGTCTTTATATTCACGGCTGCCCTTTCCGTATTTTTCTTTCCATTCGAATGAATCATTGATCCATCCGTCATCATAGGACAGCGGAAGAATCAGAACAGACGTATCGGGATTCAGATAGTTTTCCAGCGAACCGTATGCCCACGGTTCATCGAAGTTGTTGATATTCAGTAAAATATGTGTCATTCATCTACCTCTCGGTACATGACATATTACAGCTTAATTGCTTTGATTTGAATGAGATTCCCGAAAAAATGATATGAGGAATCTGAACATTTGCCAAACTGAGCAATGCAGAGATGCATGATTTCAGATGATCCGCTATAATTTGTTCAAGAGGTAAACATCATGAAAAGAAGATATCATGTGATTGTTGAAGGCCGTGTTCAGGGAGTCGGCTTCCGCGGCTTCTGTATGCTCAGAGCGCAGCGCTATCATCTGACCGGCTCGGTCAGAAATCTGCCCAACGGCACAATGGTTGAGATTTTTGTTCAGGGCGAAGATACCGATATCGACCGCTTTCTTGAAGATGTCGAAAAAGGTGACCGCTTCATCAGAGTTGACAATATCACAACCAAGCCCACTGCCCTCGTTGAGGGAGAAAAGCGTTTTTCGTACGGAGCAGGATGGTAAAACATCCTGTTTTCATTTTGAAAACGCTTACTTGTGATTTCTTTAACATTCTTGTTGATTATCTCCGGCCACTGTGTTTCAATATGTACGTGAAATCTTTCACATGGAGGTATTATGGCTGAAAGAAAGAAAAAGACTGCAGAAACTGAAACTGAACTCTCCGCTGCTCAGATCGAAGTCAATGCAAAAGTCGAAAAGGCTCTGAAGGCTCTTGATGACTTTGCATCATACGATCAGGAGAAGATCGATTACATCGTCGCAAAATGTTCTGTCGCCGCCCTTGATCAGCATGGCGCACTTGCCAGGCTTGCCATCGAGGAAACCGGCAGAGGCGTTTTCGAAGACAAAGCAACGAAGAATCTGTTTGCCTGTGAATATGTCGTCAATCACATGCGCAATCAGAAGACAGTCGGCATCATCGATGAGGATCCTGTCAAAGGTCTCAAGTATGTTGCTGAACCGGTCGGTGTCATTGCCGGTATCACTCCGGTAACCAATCCGACTTCCACTGCAATCTTCAAATCGCTGATCTGTCTCAAGACCAGAAATCCGATTATCTTCGCCTTCCACCCCAATGCGCAGAACAGTTCAAAAGCCGCTGCCAAAGTTGTCTATGAAGCAGCGATCAAAGCAGGTGCCCCTGCCAACTGCATCCAGTGGATTGAAACTCCGTCCATGGAGGCAACCAGTGCATTGATGAACCATCCGGGTGTTTCCACCATCCTTGCGACCGGCGGCAACGCAATGGTCAGAGCTGCCTACAGCTGCGGCAAGCCCGCACTCGGCGTCGGTGCAGGAAACGTACCTGCCTATATCGAAACAACTGCCGACATCAGAGAAGCAGTCAGCGATGTGGCAATGTCCAAGGCATTTGACCACGGTATGGTCTGTGCTTCCGAACAGGCTGTCATTGTCGACCGTGAGATCTATGAAGATGTCAAAAATGAGTTTAAACACTACAACGTCCACTATGTGAACAAGAAGGAAAAAGAGCTTCTTGAAAAATTCATGTTCGGCACAAAAGCATTCTCCAAAGACTGCGAAAGTGCAAAGCTCAACGGCGCAGTCGCCGGAAAGAGTGCACACTGGATTGCCGAACAGGCAGGCTTTGAAGTCGATCCTGAATGTTCCATCATTATCGCTGAGTGCTCCGAGGTCGGTCCCAATGAACCTCTGACACGTGAAAAGCTCTCACCGGTACTGGCAATGCTGAAAGCGGAAAGTGTTGAAGACGGTCTCAATCAGGCGGAAGCCATGGTCATGTTCAACGGAACCGGACATTCAGCTGCGATTCACACAGCCAACGAAGAGCTTGTCCGTGAATTCGGCAGACGCATCAAGGCATGCCGTATCATCTGGAATTCCCCTTCCACCTTCGGCGGCATCGGCA
>JAUNEN010000132.1 GCA_030525525.1 Erysipelotrichaceae bacterium | reverse complement strand
CTTCTTTTTTAGTCGTTGATTCAGTCATTAACGAAGCAGAAGTCAATATTCGAAAATAAGTGTTTGACAGAGTCCGGGCAGAAACATATGAAGGTTCAGAAGACATTGCATATGAATATACGTTTGACGGTACGGGAAGTCTTTTATGAAAAGAATGCAGATTACGAAATACATGCATATCAATATGACAGTCCGGGAAGACTGTCACACAGTCAGTCATCAAAAGACGATATACAATCCATCAACACAACCGATCTGTGTGATATTGAAGACAGACTGAAGATACAGAAATGGAATATCGGAAGTGACGCAGGGGCAGATCTATAAGCCAGTCATATCCATCATTCATGACCTCAAGCCCTTTTACGATTGCGCTTTCACATCTGCGTTTCGGTCTGAATCCATAACTGCGATCTGAGAATTCTTTCTCAGATAACGGCTTCAGTACCTGGTATATAGCCTGTTGAAGCCATCTGTCTTTTATACTCGGTATTTCTGGATTTCTTTTTGTTCAGAAGGATGAGGCGGTATGCGCAGCCTTATAAAAGATGAGAAGAAATACGCATGATATGGTAGAATATTGCAGTCGGAGGTTATTCGATGAAAGTGTTAATCGCTGCCGGAGGAACCGGCGGTCATATAGTACCCGGATTGAGTCTTGCGGATGTATTGAAGAAAACAAAACCTGAATCAGAAATTGTTTTCTTCGGCTCAAGCAACCGCATGGAAGCTACTGTCATTCCGGAAGCAGGATACCGCTTCTATGGTGTTAAGATGAGCGGCATGACAAGCGGAATCAAGGCGAAAATCAAATCTGCATTATCTCTGATCAAAGCTGGATCCACATGCAGAAAAGTGATCAGGGAACAGAAACCGGACATTGTTGTCGGGTTTGGAAATTATATTTCGGTGCCGATTGTTTCTGAAGCAAAAAGGGCAGGCATCCCGGTGATGCTGCATGAACAGAACAGCTTTGCCGGTAAGGCAAACCGTTTTCTTGCGTCCAAGGCAGATGCGATCGTCTGCTGCTATGAAAGCAATCTGACCCAGTTTCCTGCTGATAAGTGCAGGGTTTACGGCAATCCGGCTGCCACAAAAGCTGCAGAGACAGCTTTTGACAAAGCAGAAGTCGAACAGATGGGTCTTGATCCCGAAAAGCCTTTTGTCGTTTTCATGATGGGGTCGCTCGGCAGTGCATCGGTATCTGAAATCATCGATGAGGCATGTTCTCTTTTTGATGATGATTTCCAGGTGATCATTGCCGAAGGAAAAGACAACGATTATACTTTCAGAACACAAAGCAAAGGACAGATCCGGATTGTACCGTTTGTAAACGGCCGCAGCATGCTCAAAGGCTGCACGCTTGCCGTCACCCGTGCCGGGGCCACAACAATGGCTGAAATCGGTGCGCTCGGTACACCGGCAATTCTGATTCCTTCTCCGAATGTCGCAAATAATCATCAGGTATACAATGCAAAGGAGCTTTCCGATATCGGCGGAGCGGTGATGATCGAGGAAAAGGATCTTGATGCAAAGATTCTTGCTGAAACCGTCAATTCCCTGATGAAGGATGAAGCACGCCGGAACAGCATGAAGGAAGCTGCACTGAAAGCAGGAAAGGCTGATGCGGCATACAGGATGATTGAACTGATGGAGGAATTGATTCCGCATGAATGAATTATATGAAGAACTGAAAAGATACTCGGAAGTCGATGTTGATGTACCGCTTTCGAAAATGACAACACTGCGCATCGGGGGAAAGGCAAAATACACTGTCTATCCGGAAAACCAGGTCGCACTTGATTCGATCATCAGGGTGCTGAAAAAGCGCGGTGTAACATACAAGCTGATCGGAAAAGGATCGGACTTATTATGTTCCGATGAAGATTTTGACGGTGTGATCATCCGTCTTGACCGTCATTGCCACAACAGCTATTTCGATGAAAACAGACTGACCGTACAGGCCGGCTGTTCAATCATCATGCTGGCGGTGGAAGCAATGAAAAAAGGACTTTCCGGTCTTGAATTCGCAAGCGGAATTCCGGGAACGGTCGGCGGGGCAATCTTCATGAATGCCGGTGCCTACAAATCAAGCATGTCCGATATTCTTGACGAAGTGCTTGTGCTGCGTGACAACACCAGCGAATGGATCAAGGCAGAAGATTGTGAATTCAGCTACCGCAGCTCAATCTTCCAGAAGCATCCCGACTGGATTATCCTTGGCGCAAGAATGACTCTGACGCCGAAGGACAGCAAAGAGATTTCGGATCTCATGGAAGACAGAAGAAAGAGAAGAATGGCTTCCCAGCCGCTTGAATATCCTACCTGCGGGAGTGTTTTCCGCAATCCGGAAGGAATGAATGCATGGCAATTGATCGATGGCATCGACTATCGCGGAAAGCGGATCGGAGATGCCATGGTATCTGACAAGCACTGTAATTTCATCTGCAATATGGGCAATGCAAAAGCTGAAGATTACCTGACTCTTGTCAAAGAGATTCAGGAAGCTGTATATGAAAAATATGGAGTGATGCTCCATACGGAAATGGAGATGTTCAATTGGCGAGAGACCGAGTAAATCGTGAAACAGATGTCATCGATGTTCCGGTCGGTGTGCAGCAGCTCTTTGATGAGCGCAAAAAGCACACCATCAACCGCCTTGTGAAAAAGGCGGAGCCGAAGCTGTTTCGATGGGCGGTATTATGCGGGGCAATCATTATTGTGTTTGCCTATTTCATCATGCCTGTTTCGCGTGTCAGGTCCATCCGTGTCAGCAGCAACGAAATTCTGAGCAGGGACTATATCGTTAATCTCGCTGATCTTTCCGAAAACGACAGCATCTACTATCTCAGTATTCCGTTTCTGATTGAGAGAAGGATTGAAAGCGATCCTCTGATTGAATCGGCAAAGGTGACGCTTGAAAGAGACAATACGGTTGCGATTCAGATCGAGGAAAAGGATCTTGTCGGCTACCGCTATGATGAAGAACCTGTGCTTCTGTTAACGGACGGCAGTATTGTTGATTTGAAAAGTGAATATCTTGATGTGATTTCAAAGATTCCCTATGTCATCGGTTTCAATACCGAAGAGCAGACATATAAACTGTGCCGCTCATTCGCTGCTGTCGATCAGAAAATCATACGCGACATTTCGGAAATCTCGCAGTATTCATTAAGCTACGACCCGCAGGCCATCCGTGTACTGATGCGCTCGGGCGGCTACTTCATGGGCAATTACTACAACATTACGGTTCTCAACAGATACTGGGATATCTACAACCATCAGAACAACAAATCGCAGTGCATCTTTGCGGATGACTCTTTGACTAGTGCCTATTCCAAAGCATGTCCCTGGGATGAAGAAGTGGTTGATAAGGAATACTGGAAAGACGAAGACGGCAACATCATCACTAATACATACGGCGATAAAGTCGAAAAGCATTACTACAACGATGAAAACGGACAGCCGGCAGTCGATGGTGCCGGAAATAAGATCCCGATTCCGATTTCTCTGCAGGGATTTGAAGTCCCTGATGAAAACTTCCACGATCACTATGCGCGCGGATTCTATGTAACCGGAAAGCTTGTGATTCCCGAAGACTATGATGAGAATTCTGAGATCCCTGATGAAAGCGGGAATGAAGAACCTGCGGAAGAAACAGATATACCGGAAGAAACCGGAGAAGAAGGCTAATATAACGCATCTTCATATGCATCTGATATAATGTAACGGAAGGAGCTTTATGATATGACAGTAGAAAAAACAACAAACTACGGAACGATCAACGTTTCTGAAGAAGCAGTCGCATCACTGGCAGGCAGCCTGATTACTGAGTGCTATGGCGTTGTCGGAATGGCAAGCAAGCAGGTACTGAGAGACGGCTGGACAGAACTTCTGAAAAAGGAGAATTACTCCCGCGGCGTCGTCGTACGCAAAGGCGATGAAGGTCTTGAAATCGACCTCTATATTATCGTCAGCTTCGGCGTCAGAATTTCGGAAGTTGTTCAGGAAGCTCAGAAGAAAGTCAAATACATTCTGGAAAAGACACTGAACATGCCGGTAGCGGCGGTCAATGTATTTGTACAGAGTGTCAGAGCTGTCAATTGATGTGAGGATGTAACCATGGAAAAAATTAACGGCAAAATCCTGAAAGAGATGCTGGAGAGCGGTTCCAGCAATCTGAACAACCATAAAAAAGATGTTGACGCACTCAACGTCTTCCCGGTACCGGATGGTGATACCGGAACCAATATGTCTCTGACATTTACAAACGGTATTTCCGAAGTACGCAAGAGCGGAAGCGAATCACTTCCTGTCATTGCCAAGACACTCTCAAGAGGTCTTCTGATGGGTGCACGCGGAAACTCCGGTGTTATCCTGTCTCAGATTTTCCGCGGCTTCAACCAGGCTGTACAGGGAAAAGAAGAGCTTGATGTCAGAGAATTTGCAGAAGCAATGCTCAACGGATCCAAGCTTGCCTACAAGGCAGTCATGAGACCGGTTGAAGGAACAATCCTGACAGTCATCCGTGAGAGTTCCGAAAATGCTTATGCATATCTTGAAACAAATCCTGAAGCTGACATCGAGCAGTATATGACATGCATGCTTGAGGAAGCACAGAAGTCACTGGATCACACTCCCGAACTTCTGCCTGTTCTCAAAGAAGCGCATGTTGTTGACTCCGGCGGCAGCGGACTTGTCAGAATTCTCGAAGGCTTCAAGGCAGCACTTGACGGCAAGCCGTTTGTGGAAAGTGCCACGATTCCGGTCAAGAAGGAAGAAAAGAGCGACAAGGCTTCAGGTTACAGAACTGAATTCATTCTTGAAATGAATGATGCCGGCATGAAGAGCTTCAATGAAGAAAGAATCAGAAAGAATCTGGGAAGACTCGGCAACAAGATCACTCTCATCATTGAAGACAGAATCATCAAGCTGCGCATGAACACGATGATGCCCGGCGATGTCCTGACAATCGGTCAGAGATACGGTGAATTCAAGAAGGTTCAGATTGAGAACATACAGGATGATCTCAAGCCTTCCATCATTCAGGATGAACCTGTGAAGCAGGTTGAAGAAAAAGAATACGGCATTATCTCAGTTGCGGCTGGCGAAGGAATTGAAAAACTGTTCAGGGAATACAGAACTGATATCGTTGTTTCCGGCGGCCAGACCATGAACCCTTCCACAAGTGATTTTGTAACAGCCATCAAGAAGGTCAATGCCCGCCATATCTATATTCTTCCCAACAACTCCAACATCATCATGGCTGCCAAACAAGCTGCCGATGTGACGGAAGGAAAGGATATCATTGTTCTTGAAACAAAATCCATTCCGCAGGGATTAAGTGCATGTATTTCCTTCAATCCGGATGCCACTGTTGAAGACAACACTGCTGCGATGAAGGATGCAATCGCCAATGTCAGAACCGGCCAGATCACATATGCAATCAAGGATACATCGGTTGACGGCCGTGAGATCCATGAAGGCGATTATATGGGGCTGTTTGACAAGGACATCGTTGTCATTGAAAAAGACAAGATGGAAACAGCGAAGAAGCTGATTGATCAGATGATGGACGAAGACAGTGAAATCGTCACACTGATCCGCGGCAAGGACGCAACCGAAGAAGAGACAGCCGAGCTTGAAGAGTATATCAGCGAAAACTATGAAGCTGATGTCGATGTTCAGAACGGCGGTCAGCCTGTCTACAGCTTTATCATCGGAGTTGAATAAGCATGATAGCCGGAAGGGAAAACCTTCCGGTTTT